>NZ_LDNX01000035.1:0-2418 GCF_001027955.1 Kocuria sp. SM24M-10
GGCCGCCGGGGACGGGGACGAAGGCCCGTCCCCGGCGGCCGCCGCACGATTCAGCCGGTCACGGCCAGGAGCCCTCCTCGGCGTGGGCGATGAACAGCTCGCGGATCTCGCAGCCGGCGGGCTGGGCGAGGGCGAACAGGACCGCGTTCGCCACGTTCTCCGGGTCGTTGAGCTGGGAGTCGTCCTGGGGCTTGTACTGCTCGTCGCGGTCGTCGAAGAACCGGGTCTTCATGCCGCCCGGGATGAGCTGGGTGACACCCACCTCGCCCTTGAGCTCGGCGGCCAGGGCCTGGCTGAAGCCGAGCACCCCGAACTTGGACGCGCAGTAGGCGGTGGCGTCCGAGACGCCCTTCAGCGCAAGGGTCGAGGCGACCGTGATCACCCGTCCGCGCGACTCCCGCAGCGCGGGCAGCGCCGCCCGCACGGTGGAGACCGTGCCGAAGAGGTTGACCTGGACGACCTTCTCCCACTCGGCGGTCTCCACGTCCTCGAGCCGGCCGCAGCGGTCGATGCCGGCGGCGGTGACGACCGCGTCCAGCCCCCCGGCCTCCTGCACGGCCCGCTGGACCGTCGTGGTAACGGCGGCGGTGTCGGCGACGTCCACCTGGTAGGCGGTCACGCCGTTCAGCGCGCTGATGTCCCGGTCCAGGACGATGGGGGTGCCGCCGTTGTCGCGGACCGCCTCGGCCACCGCGGCGCCGAGCCCGGAGGCCCCGCCGGTGATCAGGACGCGGCCGGGGTTGGTGGGCTGGAAACTCATGCAACTTCCTCTCTGCTGGGCACGGCCCCGCCCGCGGACGGGGCCGCGGGCGGACGTGCTGCTCCTCGTCGGAACAGGGGCAGGCCCCCGCGGACGCGGCGGCCTGGTCACTGCTACCGTAACCGGTCCCGGGCCATCGGTAAGTATGCTCATCGGGACAGCCCCGGCCCTCCGGCGCCTTCGCGGCCGGAGGGCGCCCGCCCGACGGAACAGGAGATCCATGACCACCGCAGCACCCACCACCGACCCGACCACCGAGCTCACCGTGCTGGACCCGCGGGACGGGTCCGTGGTGGGCACCGTGGCCGCGGCCACCGAGGACGAGGTCCGCGCCGCGGTCGCCGCCGCGCGCGCCGCCGCCCGGGACTGGGCGCGCACGGCCCCGGAACAGCGCGGCAAGGCCCTGCGAGCGGCCGCGGACCGCCTGTCCGAGCACGCCCGGGAGCTCGCCGAGCTCAACACCCGCGAGACGGGCAAGCCCTTCGAGGAGGCCCTGGGCGGGGTCGAGGCCGGGATCGGCACCCTCTACCAGTACGCCGAGCTCGGCCCCGTGCACCGGGGCCGCAGCCTGCGCGGGGACGTGCTGGCGGCGGACTACACCGTGGCCGAGCCGCGCGGCGTCGTCGTCGCCCTGACCCCCTGGAACGACCCCGTGGCCGTGGCCGCGGGCCTGCTCGGGGCCGCCCTGGTCTCGGGCAACACCGTGGTGCACAAGCCCAGCGAGCGCTGCCCGCACGTCGGCGCCCGGCTCGGGGAGATCCTCGCCGAGGCCCTGCCCGCCGGCGTGCTGGGCACCGTCAGCGGCGGGGCGGCCGTCGGCGAGCTGCTCACGGGGCTGCCCGGCGTCGACGTCCTGGCCCACGTCGGTTCCACCGCCACCGGCGAGGCCATCGCCCGCGCCGCCGTGGGGACCGGTGCCCACGTGATCCGCGAGAACGGCGGCAACGACGCCCTCGTGATCGACGACGACGTCGACCCGGTCTGGGCGGCGGAGCAGGCGGCCCTCGGGGCCTTCGCCAACGTGGGGCAGATCTGCGTGGCGGTCGAGCGGATCTACGTCCACCGCGCCGTGGCCGAGCCGTTCCTGGCGGCCCTCACCGAGCTGGCGCGCCGGCGCAACGCCGAGGGCGCGCTCGCGCCCCTGGTCGACGAGCGGATGCGGGAGGAGGTCCACCGCCAGGTCGCCGACAGCGTCGCCGCGGGCGCCGTCGTGCTGGAGGGGGCGCGGGTGCCCGAGGGACCCGGCGCCTTCTACCCCGCCACCGTGCTGGGCGAGTGCGTCCCGGGGATGACCGTCATGGCGGAGGAGACCTTCGGGCCCGTGGCCCCCGTCCAGGTGGTGGACAGCTTCGCGGAGGGCCTGCGGCTGGCGGCGGCCGACCGCTACGGGCTGGCCGCGACCGTCCTGACCGGCCGGATCGCCCATGCCCAGCAGGCCGTGGCGGAGCTGCCCGTCGGCACGCTGAAGGTCAACAACGTCTTCGGCGGCGCCCCGGGCGGTGCGGCGCAGCCGCGGCGGGCCAGCGGCGCGGGCTTCGGCTACGGGCCGGAGCTGCTGGACGAGATGACCCAGGTGAAGGTCGTGCACATCGAGATGCCCGCGGCCCGCGGCTGAGCCGCGCGGACGGCCCCCGGGCCTGGTCCGACCCGACCGGTGC
>NZ_LDNX01000036.1:0-5843 GCF_001027955.1 Kocuria sp. SM24M-10
AAGGTCGGGCCGATGCCCACCGCGTCGATCACCAGGTCCGCGCCGTGCCCGCCGGTGAGCGCCCGGATCGCCTCCACCGGGTCCTGCTGCCGCGAGTTCACGGTGTGGGTGGCCCCGAACTTCTGCGCCGTGGCCAGCTTCTCGTCGTCGAGGTCCACCGCGATGATCGTGCTCGCCCCGGCCAGTGCGGCCCCGGCGATCGCCGCGGCCCCGACCCCGCCGCAGCCGATCACCGCCACCGACTCCCCGCGCTTCACGGCCCCGGTGTTGAGCACCGCCCCGATCCCGGCCATCACCCCGCAGCCCAGCAGCCCCACCGCGGCGTACTGGTGGTCCTGGAGCTCGCCCTCGATCTTGGTGCACTGCCCGGCGGCCACCAGGGTCTTCTCCGCGAAGGAGCCGATGCCCAGGGCCGGGGTCAGCTCGGTGCCGTCCTCCAGGGTCATCTTCTGGGTGGCGTTGTGGGTGGCGAAGCAGTACCAGGGCTCGCCCCGCCGGCAGGCCCGGCACTGCCCGCACACCGCCCGCCAGTTCAGGATCACGTGGTCGCCCACGGCGACCTCCGTCACCCCCTCACCGACCGCCGAGACGATGCCCGAGGACTCGTGGCCCAGCAGGAACGGGTAGTCGTCACCGACGCCGCCCTCGACGTAGTGGTGGTCCGTCTGGCACACCCCGCAGGTGAGCACGTCCACCAGGGCCTCGCCCGGTCCCGGGTCCGGGACCAGGATGGTCTCCACGCTGACGGGCTGGTTCTTGCCCTTCGACACCACGCCTTTGACCTTGTGCATGCTGGAACTGCCTTTCGTCGTCGTCGGCACCGGGAACGGTGCTCGATCACAGAAGTCGTGCTGGGGTGTCCCGGTCCCGGGACGGGGCCGGGGGCGGAGCGGCACGCACTCCGTCCCCGGGAGGCCGGGCCTCAGCCGCGGATGCGCTCCATGCCGGGGTCCACGAGCGGCTCGGCGCTGACCGTGGCCGGGACGCGCTCGCCGAGGTACTCGATCTCCACGCCGTCGCCCTCGGAGATCTCCGGCGGGAGCCAGGCGTAGGCGACCGGCCGGCCCACGGTGTGCCCGAAGACGGCGCTGGTGACGTAGCCGGCGGCGGCGCCGTCCACGTACACGGGCTCCTTGCCCAGGACCACGGAGCGTCCGTCGTCGACGGTCAGGCAGCGCAGCCGGCGCCGGACCTGACCGTCGGAGGCCACCGCCTCCGAGCCCACGAACTCGCCCTTGTCCTTCTTGACGGCGAAGTCCAGTCCGGCCTCCACCGCGGTGTGCTCGGTGGTCATGTCGGTGCCCCAGGACCGGTAGCCCTTCTCCACGCGCAGGCTGTTGAAGGCCGCGCGCCCCGCGGGGACGATCCCGAACTCCTGGCCCGCCTCGTGCAGCAGGTCCCACAACCGCAGCCCCTGGTCGGCGGTGGTGTACAGCTCCCAGCCGAGCTCCCCCACGTAGGAGAGGCGCATCGCGGTGACCCGCAGGCCGCCCACCCGGATCTCCTTGGTGCGGAAGTACTTCAGGCCGTCGTTGGACAGGTCGTCGCGGGAGACCTTGGCCATGACCTCCCGGGCCTTCGGGCCCCACAACCCGATGCAGCAGGTCTCGGCGGTGGTGTCCCGGACCAGGGCCCAGGCGGTGGGGTCCTCGGCGCTCTGCCGGTTCGCCTCGGAGGACAGGTACGCCACGTCGACGCTGCTGTTGATGCCGGCCTGGAACAGGTTCTCGCTGAGCCGGGCCACGGTGATGTCGCTGCGGATCCCGGCCTTCTCGTCGAGCAGGAGGCAGTACGTCACGGCGCCCGGCTTGCGCAGGACGTTGCCGGTGGTGAGCCGCTGCAGCAGGGCGGCGGCCCCCGGCCCTTCGACCGTCACGCGCTTGAGCGGGGTCATGTCGTACATCGCCACGGCGGTGCGGGTCTTCCACGCCTCGACCGCCGCGATCGGCGAGTGGTACCGCGCCGCCCACGGCTCCCGCTCCGGCTCCCGCCACTCCTCGGGCAGCTGGTCCAGGAGCGCGGCGTTGGACTCGTACCAGTGCGGGCGCTCCCAGCCGTGGCTCTCCAGGAAGAACGCGCCGAGCTCCAGCTCCCGGGGGTAGAACGGGCTGACCCGCAGGTTGCGCGGCGACTCCCGGGGCTGGAGGGGGTGGAGGACGTCGTAGATCTCCACGAAGTTCTGCTTGCCCGTCTCCTCGACGTACTCCGGGGACAGCTGCACGTCGTCGAACCGGGTGGCCTCGCAGCCGTGCAGGTCCGTCTCCGGGACGCCGTCCACCAGCAGCTCGGCCATGGCCTTGGCCACGCCCGAGGAGTGGGTGACCCACACCGCCTCGGCCACCCAGAACCCGGCGAGGTCCGGGGACTCGCCGATGAGCGGGCCCCCGTCCGGGGTGAAGGAGAAGATCCCGTTGAAGCCCTCGGCCACCTCGCTGCCGCACAGGCTCGGCAGGAAGCGCTGGCTCTCGGCCCACTGCTCGGTGAAGTCCTCGGGCGTGAAGTCCAGACGGGAGGGCATCCGGTCGTGGGCGATGTCGCGGGGCGCGTAGTGCGGCAGGTCGGAGAGGTCCACCGGCATCGGGCGGTGCGCGTAGGAGCCGATGCCGATCCGGTCCCCCCACTCCCGGTAGTAGAGGTCCGCGTCCTGGTGCCGGAGGATCGGCAGGGTTGCCCCGTTCGGGGCGTCGTGCTTGCCCACCAGCTCGGGGACCGCGGAGGTGAAGACGTACTGGTGGGCCAGCGGCAGGATGGGGCACGGCATGCCGGCCATCTCGCCGATCGCGGGGCCCCAGAACCCGGCGCAGGAGACGACGATGTCCGCCGGCACGGTTCCGTCCGGCGTGGTCACACCGGTCACGCGGCCGTTCGACCGCTCGATGCCCGTGACGGTCGTCTCCGGGCAGTAGGTCACGCCGGCGCGGGTGGTGCGGTCGATGAGCACCTGCACCGCCTTGGCGGCCAGGGCGAGCCCGTCCGTCGCCACGTGGTAGCCGCCCAGGACCATCTCGGGGTTGACCAGGGGGTGCTGCGCGACCACCTCCTCGGGAGTCAGCAGCCGGCCCTCGAGGCCCCACGACGTCGCGTAGCCCACCTTGCGCTTGAGCTCCTCCAGCCGCGCCGGCGTGGTGGCCACCTCGAGGCCCCCGACCTGGTTGAAGCAGCCCAGGGACATGAGCTTCTCCACCGTGTACTGCGCGAAGTGGGTGAGCGACCGGGACGGGTTCGTCTGGTAGACGAGTCCGGGCGCGTGCGACGTCGAGCCGCCGGGAAGGGGCAGCGGGCCCTGTTCCAGGACGGTGACACTCGTCCAGCCGCGCTGGACGAGTTCGTCGGCAAGGTTGGTGCCGACGATGCCGGCTCCGATGATGACGACGCGAGGGGTGGTGCTCATGGGCGGTTCTCCTGACCTGCGGATGTCGTGCTGGGGTCGACCGGTTTTCAGTTCGACTGGGACTCGTGGCCGTGGGCCGTGAGCCCGGGCGGCAGGTTCGGGGCCTCGGTCGACTCCTCGACCATGATGTCGCCGTCCACGACGCTCACCTTGTGGGTCCGGACCGGCAGCTTGGCCGGGGGTGCGTCCACCGCACCGGTGCGGAGGTTGAACTTGGACGCGTGCAGCGGGCACTCCACCTCGCAGTCCTCCACCCAGCCGTCGGCGAGCGAGGCGTCCTGGTGGGTGCAGGTGTCGTCGAGGGCGAACAGCTCGCCCTCCTCCGTGTGGAACACGGCGATGGGCGGGACGGTGTCGAGGCGCAGGGCGTCACCGGGTGCGAGGTCCTTGAGGGGACAGGCCTTGTGCATCGGAGCGGATCCTTTCCTGAGGACGGGCCTGCCGTGCCGGGCAATCCGCGCCGGCCGAGCTGGCTCACCATGAGCAACAAGCATTGCAATGTGCAACAAGCGTGGAGACCGGCAATGCGTGCTGTCAAGAGGTCCACGCCAGTCGATTCGTGATCCAGGCCACAGCACGACATTTTGTAAATTTCTCGCGTCGCATTGACAGAACCCCTTGACGCTCCCTCTGCGCGAGACTCACTCTGAATCTCACATTACGAACCGTGTTGCACGACTTGCGCGTCACACCCGGGAACCGGCCTCTCGCCGCTGATCCGGGTCGCCACCCATCCGTTGTCTGTCTTTCGAAAGGGGTCCTTCATGGAGTCCCTCGTCATTGTCGGAGCCTCGCTGGCCGGTCTGTCGGCCGCGCGGGCGGCTCGCAACCTCGGCTTCGCCGGACGGCTGGTGATCATCGGTGATGATCCGGCTCGCCCCTACGACCGCCCGCCGCTGTCCAAGGACTTCCTGGCCGGGCGGATCGAGGTCGCGGATCTGGCCCTGGAGACCGACACCGACGCCCTGGCCGCGGAGTGGATCCTGGGCACCCCGGCGGTGTCCTTCGAGGCGGCCACCCGCACGGTGGTGCTGGCCGACGGGCGGCAGGTGCACGCCGACAAGCTGGTGATCGCCACCGGCGCCTCCCCCCGGACCCTGCCCCAGATCGCCGACGCGCCCAACGCGGTGAGCCTGCGCACCATCGCCGATGCGCAGAAGCTGCGCGGCCTGGTCCGGGCCGGTGGCCGGATGGTGGTCATCGGCGCCGGCTTCATCGGCGCCGAGGTCGCCTCCACCGCCCACGCGCTGGGCATGGAGGTCACCGTGCTGGAGAAGTCCCCCACCCCGCTGTGCGGGCCGCTGGGGGCGCAGCTGGGCGCGGTCGTGGCCGGGCTGCACGCCCGCGCCGGGGTCGAGCTGATCTGCGGGGCCGAGATCGCCGACTTCGCCCGCACCGACGGGCCCGTGGAGGCGGTGGTCCTGGCCGACGGGACCGTGCTGCCCACCGACGTGGTGGTCGTGGGCATCGGGGCGATCCCCAACGCCGATTGGCTGGAAGGCTCCGGGATCGAGCTGGGCAACGGCGTGCTCTGCGACGCGGTCGGGGCCACCAACATCCCCGGGGTCGTGGCCGTGGGCGACTGCGCCGCCTGGTGGGACCCGGCCGCCGGGCGCCACCACCGGGTGGAGCACTGGACCGGGGCCGCCGAACGCCCCGCGGTGGCTCTCGGGGCGCTGCTGGGCGCGGACCCGGCCACCCTGCCGGCCGTGAAGCCTCCCTACTTCTGGTCCGACCAGTACGGCACCCGCCTGCAGTTCGCCGGCGACGCCGCCGGGGCCGAGCGCATCGTCTACGAGCACGGCGACCCCCATGGGCCGTCCTTCCTGGCCGTCTACTACACCGGGGAAGACCCGGTCGCGGTGCTGGCCTGGAACCAGACCAAGCTCTTCTGCCGCTGGCGCAAGACCCTCGAGAAGCGCGCCACCGCCGCCGCCCGGCTGGTCGCCGCCTGACCACCCGTGCACCTCTCCTCTCCTTCTCTCGTCCTGACCCACCGCATTCCCCGCACCGTCTGAACCAAGGAGTTCGTGTTGTCGACCAACGTTGTCTCGGAGTCCCTGATCTCCACCCTGCCCGGTTCCACCTACGTGGACGAGGCCGTCTTCCGCGCCGAGCAGGAACGCATCTTCGAGCAGATGTGGTTCTGCGCCGTGCGCGCCGGTGACCTCGACAAGCCCGGGGCCTACCGCACCGTGCAGATCGGCCGGGAATCGATCATCATCACCCGCAACCGCAAGCACGGCATCCGCGCCTTCTACAACATCTGCCGCCACCGCGGCGTGAAACTGTGCATGGAGGAGACCGGCGAAGCCAACCGCTCCTTCCAGTGCCCCTACCACGCCTGGACCTACGACTTCGACGGCAAGCTCATCGCCGCCCCCAACCTCACCAAGATGCCCGACATCGACCGCCAGGAATACGGACTGGTCACCATCCCGGTGCGCGAGTA
>NZ_LDNX01000037.1:0-5951 GCF_001027955.1 Kocuria sp. SM24M-10
CGAGGACGCCGTGGCCGTGCTGGATGCCTTTCACGTCGTCAAGCTCGGAACCCAGGCCGTGGACGAGGTCCGCCGCCGTATCCAGCAGCAAACCATGGGCCGGCGAGGCCGTAAGGGCGATCCGCTGTACGGGATTCAGCGCACCCTGCGGGCCGGAGCCGAGCACCCCACCGACCGTCAGGCCAACCGGGTCACCAACGCCGTTCGTGCCGATCCGGCTCACGAAGAGGTCTACCTTGCCTGGCAGTGCGCCCAGGACCTCAGGGCTGCCTACAGGGCTGCCGACCTCGCCGAGGGCCGCAGGCTCGCTGAGAAGGTCCTGGCCACGTTCCACACCTGCCCGGTTCCGGAGATCGCACGGCTCGGACGGACCTTGCGCCGCTGGAAGGACTCGTTTCTGGCCTACTTCAGCACCGGCCGCTCATCGAACGGCGGGACGGAAGCCATCAATGGGATCATCGAGCTCCATCGCCGCCTGGCCCGCGGTTACCGCAACCGGGACAACTACCGGCTCCGTATGCTCCTGGCGGCCGGCGGGCTCATCCCCTGATCCCCACTCAATGACCGAAGAGCCACTTATCGGTACAACACCGACGGTGTCACCCACGGCATCAAGCCCTTGGCCTATTCCGATCTGGCCAGTGCCCTGCTCGACGTAGTCGACGATCAGAACAGGACTAGCCAGACGATCACCGTCTCAGGTTGAAAGAGATTCACCCAGGGACCCGCGGACACCAAAAGCAAAAGGACGGCCATGCTCCGTGACCAAACCGTCGACCGAGAACCAGCCCCCACCCGGGAACTTCTCCCTGCTTGACAACAGGTGTGAATCTTTACCGAGAAGGTCCTGGCCATCGAGATCACAGCTGGGGACTGTCGCAAGAACGGATGCTCCTATTGGCGTCAAGCGGTTTTGAGGCGTTGTCGGTCGGTCTCGTCGAGCCAGTGCTGACAGCGGTGGACGAGGTCGGGATCGCTGCGGGTGCCCAGCTCCAGGCGCCGTAACTGCTGGTATGGCGCCTCCAGGGTGCGGGCGGCTTCGGTCAGGCGGATGCCCAGTGCCTGGCGTTGTCGGCGCAGCAGTGGCCCCGGCAGTGGCTCGGTGGTCGGGTGGACGAGCACGGCGAAGACCTCGTTGGCGACGTGGCGTTTCAGGCACCGGATGATGTCGCGGTCAGCCAGTCCCTCGGCCCGGCGGCGGAGGAAGTACGCCATGGTGCGAGGCTCGCCGGTGCGCATGCGCAGCAGCACGATCCGGTGCAGGGCGTGGTTGGCCTGACGGTCCCCGCCCCGAGAGAGCCGGTGCCGGTGGGTTCGCCCGGAGGAAGCCGGCACGGGGGCGACCCCGCACAAGGCGGCGAAGGCCGCTGGGGTGCGGATCCGGTGCGGATTGTCCCCGACGGTGGCCAGCAGAGTTGCCGCCACCACGGGCCCGACCCCGTGGGTGGCCAACAGAGCAGGATTGAGCCCAGCCACGATGTGCTCGAGCTGGTGGTCCACCACGGCGATCTCCTCGGCCAGATTCCGGTGGCGGATCGCCAAGCGTTTCAAGGACGCGCGGGCGATCTGTTCGGGGTCGTGGCCTGCACCGGGTCGGGTGCGGGCCAGGACAGCCACCAGCTGGCTCCCGTGGTAGCGGCGGTAGTCGGCTCGCACGGCAGCGGGGGCGGTGATGAGCAGGGCGTGGATCTGGTTGATCACCGCCGTGCGGGCCTTGGCCGCCGAGGTGCGTTCGGTCAGCAGGATCCGTAAGGACTCCACCTGTCCATCGCGGGACTTCGGGACCACCGTGGCTCGGCCGGCGGCCACGGTCAGGGCGGCTTGCTGGGCATCCAGCGGGTCAGACTTGCCCCTCAACCGTCGGTGCTGGCGGTTGGGGCGCATCACCTCGATCACGGTCATTCCCGCAGCTGTCATGACCCGGGCCAGCTCGGCCCCGTAGGAGCCGGTGCCCTCGACACCGACGGCCCGGATGGGCCCGGCGGTGTGCAAGAAGTCCAGGATCTGCCGGTACCCGGCGCTGGTGGCGGGGAACTGCTGGTCGGCCACAGCCCGACCCAGCTCGTCGACCACCGCCACGTGGTGGGTGTCCTTGTGGGTGTCGACTCCCGCGTACCGTCCCGGGGCCGCGTCCTCAGCAGGGTTGGCCGCCGTTGGTGGTGCTGTCATCATCGTCATGACCGGTGATCCTTTCCGCGGTGGAAGAGCAACTGGTCACCGTCGGTCGGGTGGGGCAGACAGCACAAAGGTGAGGCGACTTCCCGGTCAGGCTCTTATCAAGTCATGCTCCGCCTGGCCGCACGGTTCACGGCCCCGGCCGCAGTGGACAGATCCGTTGGAGGACAACCGCTGCGGGCATCGGTGTATGAGCGAGTCACACCACGGCCAGAACCTGTATCCATCATCTATGTGTAAGAGGCGTTTCCATGGTTAGTGGTTCTCCGCCGCCGGCATGCGATCGGCGAAGGTGATGGCGAAAGCGTTCAGTGCCGGCTTCCACCGCATGGCCCATCGTGTCTGCCCGGTGCCCTTGGGGTCCAGCGATCGCACGACCAGGTACAGGGTCTTCATCGCGGACTGCTCGTTGGGGAAATGCCCCCGGGCCCGCACCGCACGCCGGAAGCGGGCATTGAGCGACTCGATGGCGTTGGTAGAGCAGATGACCCGGCGGATCTCCACGTCGTAGTCCAGGAAAGGCACGAACTCGGTCCAGGCCCCGCGCCACAGCCGGATGATCGCCGGGTACCGGGTGCCCCACTTCTCCTCCAGGGCATCCAGTGCCTCGGCGGCAGCACCTGCCGTGGGCGCCTGGTAGATCGGCTTCAGGTCTTTGGCGAGCTCGTCCCAGTACTTCCGAGAGGCGTAGCGGAAGGTGCCGCGGATCAGGTGAATGATGCAGGTCTGCACGATCGCCGCCGGGAACACCGCGTTGACGCTGTCAGGCAGGCCCTTGAGCCCGTCGCAGACTACGAAGAACACATCGCGCACTCCGCGGGACTTCAGGTCGGTCAGGACCGCGTACCAGAACTTTGCGCTCTCCCCGTCGCCATCCCCGGCCCACATGCCCAGGATGTCCTTGTGCCCGCCCAGGTCCACCCCGATCGCGGCGTACACCGGCCGGTTGCGCACCTGCCCGTCCCGGACTTTCACCATGATCGCGTCGATGAAGATCGCCGCGTACACGTCCTCGAGCGGACGAGCCCACCATGCCTGCATCTCCTCGATCACCCGGTCAGTGATCCGGGTGACGGTGTCCTTGGAAACCTCGGCGCCGTAGACCTCGCCCAGGTGGGCGCTGATCTCCCCGGTGGTCAGACCCTTGGCCGACAGCGAGAGCACCACCTGGTCCAGGTCCGACAGGCGTCGCTGGCGTTTCTTGACGATCACCGGCTCGAAGGTGCCTTCCCGGTCCCGAGGCACCTCGATCTGCACGGGGCCGGCGTTGTCGGTGATGACCGTCTTGGTCCGTCTTCCGTTGCGGGAGTTGCCGCGGTTGCGCCCCTCGGGCACCCCTGGCTCGTAGCCGAGGTGTTCATTCATTTCCTCGTCCAGGGCGGCCTCGACGACCTGCTTGGTCAGCAGCTTCAGCAGCCCGTCGGGACCGGTCAGGGCCACCCCGCTGGCCCGTGCCTGACGGACCAACTCCCGGACTGCGTCCTGCTCGACCTGGGACAGCTGTGGTGTCTCCTCCGACTCCTGGCCGGGTTGCGGTGGGCTCACGTCCACCAGTGTCTCGATGTTCTCGCTCATGTCGACCCTCCAGCCCCTGACGGGGTGATTGGGCCTCTTACATCCGTTTATCGGACAGTCCCGACATTTGACCGTGCATCAGCCCCGAGTGCTTTACAAAGGGCCGGATTAGCCCTTCACAGATGAGCATGGGTAGGGGTCTTGCGCCACGGCCGGTGTCCGCCGGCGGCGAGCAGGGCGCGTAGGCGGTAGTTGTCGAAGTTCCGGAAGCCGCGGGCGACCCGGCGCATCGTCTCGATCACCCCGTTCACGGCCTCGGTGGGCCCGTTGGAGGCCCCGGCGGTGTCGAAGTAGGCCAGGATCGCGGCCTTCCACCGGCGCAGGGTCCGCCCGAGCCGGGCGATCTCCGGGATCGGGCAGGACGGGAAGGCGGCAAGGATCTCGGCGACCAGCCGGCGGCCGGTCTCGGGGCGGGCGTGGTAGATCGCGCGCAGCTTCTGATAGCAGTGCCAGGCCAGGGTCACCTCGTGGTGCGGGTCCCCGGCCTCGAGCTTGGTGTTGAGCTGGGTGATCTGTTTGGCGGTGAGGTGCTCGGCGCCGATCTGCAAGGTGCGGCGGATCCCGTAGAGCGGGTCCCCGGCCCGGCCCCGGTGGCCCAAGGTGTCCTGCTGCACCCGACGACGCACCTCGTCCACGACCTGCCCACCGAGTTTCACCACGTGGAAGGCGTCCAGGACGGTGATCGCCTCAGGGAGTTCGTCGCGGATGGCGTTGGCGTAGCCGTGGAACGGGTCCAGCGTCGCCGTGCGGATCCCGCTCGTGAACCCCGGACCCTGCTCGGTGAGCCAGTCGCCGTAGGCCGCCCCCGTGCGCCCCTTGACCAGGTCCAGCAGTCGCGCCCGGGGGCGGCCGTCCTCGCCGCGGGAGTGGTCCACGATCCCGGTGACCAGCCCGGTGCCGGGTGGACCCACGTGGCGCCACACGTGCTCGTCGACACCGAGGGCGTCCACCCCGGCCAGCCGATCCTCCGCGGCCAGCTGGGTCTCGATGACCGGGGCCACGGCGTGCCAGACGGTGTTCCAGGCGACTCCGAGCATGTCCGCCAGGGCGGAGACCGCGATGTCGTGGGAGCGCAGCTGCGTCACCGCCCAGGCGATCGCGCGGGTGGTGAGCTTGGCCCGCGGCGCGGCCAGCTCGTGGACCTCGCTGAACGTCACGACCTCGCAGGCGTCCTCCCGGCACCTGAAGATCCGCTTGCGCCACACCACCCGCACGGGCACCCCAGCGCAGGGCAGATCGTGGAGCACGACCTCCCGGCGGCCGTGGCCGGTGGCGAGCACCCCGCAGGACGGGCACCCCACCAGCGTCGGAAAAGTCTCCACCACCACGGTGAACGAGCGTGGTCCGCGTTCCACGGCCCTGACATGGACGTCGGGCAGGTCGAAGAGCGCGCACGCGGGCGCGCAGATAGCATGAGACACGTCGAGGCCTTCATGGATCGGGTTGCTTGGTCGCTACCCATCCTGGAGGCCTCGACCTCTACCCAGACCTCACAACACACCCCTCGAGACGCCCACGCGCACACCGCTACCCATGCTCATCTGTGAAGGGCCGGATTAGTGGCGAACAAGCAGAACGAGTAGAAACAGGTAAGGATGTCGACGACGGTTCATGCATTCGTCACTGCGTGTCCGAGGGCGATCGATGCTAGCTGTTCGCGGCTGTAGACCTTGATCCGGTCGCGGCCGTGTTCCGCCCCGGAGGTTCGCTCGTACTCGTCCACGCGTAGCCAGCCGTCCCACCCGATCTTCTCCACCGAGGAGTCGAGGAAGAGCGTCTCCAGTGGATCGTCGTCCTCGCGTCCTTCGCGCTGGAGGTGTGTGGCGTCTTCGAGGATCTGCATGACGGTCTCGCTGGAGTCGGATTTGGTGGAGCCGATGAGACCGATGGGACCGCGCTTGATCCATCCGCTGGCATACAGGCCTGGTATCGGCTGTCCGTTGTCGTCGATGACGCGGCCTTTCACGTGTGGGACGGTCCGTTTCGTCGGGTCAAAGGGAACGCCGGGCACGGGGGAGCTGGCGTAGCCGACGGCCCGGTAGACCTGACTGAGCTTGTAATGGCGGAGCTCTCCGGTGCCCTCTACGGTCCCGTTGACCAGGTGGCGGGTGCGTTCCACCGTGATGCCCTCTCCCTGTGCGTCAGGATGGGGTGAGACACCAGCACTGCTGACCTTCGCACTGCACGGGGCGAGAACGGAC
>NZ_LDNX01000038.1:0-38432 GCF_001027955.1 Kocuria sp. SM24M-10
TGGAGACCATCCTGGTCCCGGACCCGGGACCGGGCGAGGCCCTGGTGGACGTGCTCACCTGCGGGGTGTGCCAGACCGACCTGCATTACAAGGTCGGGGCGGTGGGCGAGGACTTCCCCTACCTGCTGGGCCACGAGTCCTCGGGCATCGTCTCGGCGGTCGGTGAGGGGGTGACGGAGGTCGCCGTGGGCGACCACGTGATCCTGAACTGGCGGGCGGTGTGCGGGCAGTGCCGGGCCTGCCGGCGGGGCGAGCCCTGGTACTGCTTCGCCACCCACAACGCCACCCAGAAGATGACCCTGGAGGACGGCACCGAGCTGACCCCGGCCCTGGGCATCGGCTCCTTCGCGGAGAAGACCCTGGTGGCCGCCGGGCAGTGCACCAAGATCGAGGGCGAGCTCCAGGACCACCAGTACGCCGCGGTGGGGCTGCTGGGCTGCGGGGTGATGGCCGGGATCGGGGCGGTGCTCAACACCGGGGCCGTGAAGCGCGGGGAGTCGGTGGCGGTGATCGGCTGCGGCGGGGTCGGGGCCGCGGCGATCGCCGGGGCCGCACTGGCCGGGGCGAGCACGATCATCGCGGTGGACCTCGACGACGAGAAGCTGGCCACGGCGCAGAAGTTCGGGGCCACCCACACCGTGAACTCGCGGCAGCAGGACCCGGTGGAGGCGATCCGGGCGCTCACCGGCGGGCACGGCGCGGACCTGGTGATCGACGCGGTGGGCATCGGCCCGACCTTCAAGCAGGCCTTCGAGGCCCGCGACCTGGCCGGGCGGATGGTGCTGGTCGGGGTCCCGGCCCCGGGCACCACCTGGGAGATCCCGCTGGACGAGGTGTTCGGGCGCGGCGGGTCGATCAAGTCCGCCTGGTACGGCGACACGCTGCCCTCCAGGGACTTCCCGATGCTGGTGGACCAGTACCGGCTGGGCCGGCTGGACCTCGACGGGTTCGTGAGCGAGCGGATCGGCCTCGACCAGGTGGAGCCGGCGTTCGAGAAGATGACTGCCGGCAAGGTCCTGCGCTCCGTCGTCGAGATCGCCCCGGCCCCGGAGGCCACCCGATGAGCGCCCCCGGCCCCACTCCCGGCTCCCCGTCCGGAGCGTCCGCGCCCGATCCGGCCGCCCCGGCCGTCGACGGCGACGCCCTGCCCGACACCGGGCGTGAGCACCCCGACGACTCCGGGGCCGTGCCCGCACGTCCCGCCGCCGGTCAGGTGCGGGTGGAGCGGCTGGTGACCGCCGGCACGTTCTCCCTGGACGGCGGGACCTGGGACGTGGAGAACAACGTGTGGCTCGTCGGCGACGACGACGCGTGCGTGGTGATCGACCCCGCCCACGACCCGCAGAAGGTCGTGGAGGCCGTGGCCGGTCGACGAGTCGTGGCGATCCTGCTCACGCACGCCCACGACGACCACATCCGGTCCGTGAAGGAGGTCGCCGGGCAGGTGGGGGCGCGGATCCACCTGCACCCGGACGACACCGTGCTGTGGGAGCAGGTCTACCCGCACACGCCCTTCGACGCCGAGCTCGCCGACGGCCAGGAGTTCGCCGTCGGCGGCGTGCGCCTCACGGTGCTGCACACCCCCGGGCACTCCCCCGGCTCGGTGTGCTTCTCCGCCCCCGAGCTGGGCGAGCACGGCGTCGTGTTCTCCGGGGACACCCTGTTCCAGGGCGGGCCCGGGGCCACCGGCCGCTCCTACAGCGACTTCGGCACGATCATCGGGTCGATCCGCGAACGGCTGCTGATCCTGCCCGAGGGCACCGAGGTGCTCACCGGGCACGGGGATCCCACCACGATCGGGGCCGAGGCCCCGCACCTGCAGGAGTGGATCGACCGCGGCCACTGAGCCGCCCGTCCCGCCGGGCCCGGTACCGGGCCCGGCGGGACTCAGGCGTCGTCGAGAAGGGTGCGCCGCCACCGGTGGACGAAGCCGAGGGCGCCGGCCAGGAGCAGGGCCGCGGAGCCGACGGGCACCAGGGCCGCGGTGCGGTAGCCCCACGTCTCCCCGAACCACCCGGAGAGCACGAGGCCCACGGTCATCCCCACGCTCATCGCCGCGGTCATCACCGTGGTGAGGGCCGTGACCCGCGAGCTCGGCGCCACGAGCCGCGCGAGCTCGTAGACGGCCACCAGGCAGGGACCGGTGGTCAGCCCGGCCACCGCCAGGGCGAGCACCATTCCCACGGAGTCGTCCGGGACCGTCAGCAGCATGGAGGCCAGGACCGCCCCCGAGGCCGCCCCCACCCAGCGGTTCCACAGCCGCAGCTCCTCCGTGCGGGCGGAGGCGAAGACCGCCGCGACCGCCGAGGTCAGCCCCGTGACCGCGTAGAGCCAGGCCACCGAGACCACCGCGTCCACGGAAATGGCGAAGACGACCACGGAGCCGAGGATCGACCCCAGCAGGGCACCCAGCGTCCCCATGCCCACCACCGGGAGCAGGCGCAGCTGCGCGGTCCGGCGCCGCCGGAGCCGGGCCGCCCGGGTGAGCCCCGCGGCGGCGGGGGCGCGGAAGCGCAGGAGCCGGCGCGGCAGCCGCGCCGAGCAGTGCAGGAGGAAGACGGTGGTGCCGGCCAGGGTGAGGGCCGCCGAGAGCGCCAGCACGGCGGCCGGCCCGAGCGTCACGGCCACGAGCCCGGTGACCACGGCGGCCAGGACCGTCGCCAGGGAGTCCATCACGCTCTCGTGGCGCAGCGCCGTGTCGAAGAGGTCCTGCCGGTCGTCCCGGCCGAGCAGCGACCACCAGCGCAGCCGGCACACCACGCCCATCTGCGGCAGGACCAGTCCGGCGAGCAGGCACGGCAGGACCAGCAGGACGGGGTCGGGCTCGGCGGCGGCGGAGGCCCCCGGCAGCAGCCGGACGAGCCACCAGACCGCCACCGGATTCGCCAGCGTGAGCAGGACGAGGCCGAGCTGGCGGCCCCGCCAGGAGGCGGCCGCCCCCATGGCCAGCCCGCACACGGCGGAGCCGAGGGTCACGGCCCCGGCGCAAAGCGTGCCGAGGGCCGGGGACCCGGAGATCAGGGCCACCGTGGTGAGCACGCCCAGCGGCACCATGGTCTGGGGCAGGCGCACCAGCAGGGTCAGCACCGGGTAGAGGGCGCCGCTGACGGCGGCGAGCTCGCGGGAGTCGGCCAGCGGCGAACGGCTGGCCATGCTGATCCCGCCGAGCGGTTCGGGGGCGCGCGAGCTGCTCACGAGGGTGGTCCGGTTCCTTCCGGTGGGGGCCGGGGCACGCACCAGCCTAGCCACGGCGTCGGTCGATGACGGAAAGCGTCGGCCCCGCGCAGCGCGGCCCGCTCCCGCGCGGACCGGGGAGGTCGGGAGCGTCCCGCGCCGGGGCGGTCGAGCCCCGCCGCCGCTCAGGCCGACGGGTCCCGCTCTGCTCCAGGACGGGTGGGATCCGCGGCGGGACCCTGGGCAGTGCTGTCCTGGGCAGTGCTGTCCTGGACGGCGCCGTCCTCGAGGGCGCTGTCCTGGTGGGCCGCGTCCGGCGCCGTGCCGGTCCGCGGGCGCCGGAGGCCGGCCGCGCGGTGGGCGAGCCCGGCCACGAGGCCGCCCAGCAGGGGTGCCGCCCAGAAGAGCCACAGCTGCCCGAGGTGGGACGAGCCCGCGACCACGGCGGCGCCGGTGGAGCGGGCGGGGTTCAGCGAGCCGCCGTCGAACGGCGCGGTGACCGTCAGCAGGAAGGCCAGCGCAGCGGCCATCGCGATCGGGGCGAGCACGGCGTTGGCCCGGGGCGCGGTCGAGCCGAGCACCACGAGGGCGAGCAGGGCGGTGGCGACGAACTCGACCAGCAGGACCGTGGTCCACCCCACCTGGGAGGCGGAGTTCGCCCCGAAGCCGTTGGAGACGCCAGCGATCACCTGGGCGGTGGTGGAGGTGTCCAGCAGGGTCATCAGCACCGCCCACAGCACGCCCGCGGCGCTCAGCGCGCCGAGCACCTGGGCCAGCACGTAGCCGATCGCGGACCCGGGAGCGGTCCGGCCCGCGACCACGGCGGCCAGCGTCACGGCCGGGTTGAAGTGGCCGCCGGAGACGTGCCCGAAGGCCACGACCGCGGCGAGCAGGCCGAGACCGAAGCCCAGCGCGGAGTCGATGGCCTCCGTGGCGAACATGCCCGTGCCCAGCCCGGCGAAGACGAGCAGCGCCGTGCCCGCGAACTCCGCGGCCCACTGCGCCGGGGCGGAGGGGTCCTGCCCGGCGGCCGGTGCCGGGTCCTTGCGCGCGGCCGCGGGCACCGGGGCGGCGAGGCCGGTGGGCTCGGGGTCGCGCCGGCCGGCGAGGGCGGCGGTGTCGGCGCGGTGCTCCGGCCGGGCCGCGGCGACGGCGCCTGCGCGGGTGCTGCCGGCGGCGGGTTCCTCGGCGCCGGGGCGCACGGGGGTCGTGCGGACGTTCTCGGTCATCGGGTTCTCCTGGGGGTCGGGTCGACACGGACGGGGGTGCCGTGGCGGTCGGGGCGGCGGACGCCCGTGCCATGCAACCACAGCCCACCTGAAAGGGCGGTGAGACACCGCGGTGCGGACCCGGCCTGCACGGCTGGACGGTGCTGGCGGACGGTGCTGCTGGACGGCGCTGCCGGACGGCACGGCCCGACTACACTGACCGCATGCCTGGACCCCTCCTCCGCCCCGACGCCGGACACGACCCCGCCCGGCCCGAGTACGCCGACTCCGTGCGCGCCGCCCTGCTGGGCGGGGCCCTGGGGGACGCGATCGGCTACCGGGCCGGTGCGGACGCCCCGTCCGCCGAGCACCCGGACCCCGACGGCGGTGCCGGGCGGCTGCTGGTCTCCGACGACACGCAGCTGACCCTCTACACGCTGGACGCCCTCCTGGAGGTCGTGGAGTGGGCCAACGACGGCCAGCCCGCCGACGAGACCGCCTGCCTGTGGCTCGCCTACCTGCGCTGGCTGCGCACCCAGGGGGTGCCCCACCCCTCCGAGGCACCACGGCCCCTGCCCCGCCGGCTCGACGAGCACGAGGTCCTGCACGCCGTGCGGGACCCGGCCGGCACGGTGCTGGAGGCCCTGCGGAGCGGACGGATGGGCGAGGTCGAGCGGCCGCTGCTGCCGGACGCCGAGGACGCCGCGGCCGTGCTGCGCTCCGCCCCCTTCGGCCTGCTGCCCCACGTGGGGTGGCGCACCCTCGCGCCGCTGGCGATCAACGGCGCGGCGCTGACGCACGGGCACCCCGAGGCGCAGAGCGCCGCGGCGGTCTACGGCTTCACCGTGCACGCCGCCGTCCGGGCCCGCCGGGAGGGGACGGCACGGCCGGTCGCCGCCGCCGTCGCCGCCGCCCGCGAGACCGCCGCGCACCTCACCCGCCCGGTCGGCGAGACCCTCGCCCGGCTCGACGACGCCGTGCGCGCCGCCGGTGCGCAGACCCCGGCCCCCGGGGCGCTGCCCGACGGGCGCCCGGAGGACCTCGGTGCGGCACCGACGGCGCCCGTGGTCCTGGCGGCCGGGCTCCGGGCGGCCCTGCGCGCCGAGGCCGAGGACCCGGCGGCCGCGGACCCGCAGGCGGTGTTCCGCCGCGCGGTGGGCCTGGGCACCGCCTCCGGCGTCGCCCCGGAGGCCACCGCGTCGATCGCCGGCGCCGTCACGGGCGCGGCGCTCGGCACGGCCGCCCTCACCCCGGAGTGGCTGGCCCTGCTGGACGCCCGGGACGCGGTGGCTGACTCCGCCGAGCGCTGGCTCAGGGAAGTCGGGGCGCCAGGCGCCTGACGCTCAGGCCGCAGCCGGCGAGCAGCGCCCCGACCGAGCCTGCCCCGGAGCGCCGGACGAGGTCCACCACGATCCCGGCGCAGGCCCGGGCGTCCTCGAGGGCGTCGTGGTGTCGCTCCAGGGGGACGCCGGCGGCCTCCGCGGCCCGCGGCAGCGCGTAGGACGGCAGGTCGTAGCCGCGCCGGGCCAGCGCCAGGCTGCATGCGTACGCCAGCGGGGCGTGCCGGGTGCCCGTCTCCGCGCAGGCGGCGCGGATCACGCCCATGTCGAAGGCCGCGTTGTGCGCCACGACCAGCTCGTCGGCGTCGTCGGCGAGGATCCAGTCCTCGATCCGGGGCCACAGCTCGTCGAAGACCGGGTGGCCGGCGACGGTGCGCTCGGTGATCCCGTGGATGCGGACGTTGCCGGGGTCGAAGGCGGCGCGGGTGCGCGGGGGCCGCATGTACGCGGAGTGCTCCTCCACCACCACCCCGGCGCGGACCCGGACCAGTCCCACCGCGCACGGCGAGCCGATGAAGCGGTTGGCGGTCTCGAAGTCGATCGCGGTGAAGTCGAGGGAGGACGGGGCTGCCGGGGACCCGGCGCCGGTCGTCCCGGGCGCCGGCCCGGGAGCCGCGGCGGGAGACGGTGCGTCGGTGGCGGGGGAAGCGGGAAAAGGCACCGGAACAGCCTACTGCCCCGGCTCAGGCGTGGGCGCCGCGCAGGTGGGTCTCGATCCACTCGTCCGCCCGGGCGATGGCCTGGTTGATCTGGGCGGTGTCGAGGTCGTGGTGCATGGCGTACGCGACCGCCTGCAGCGGGAAGGTGCGCGCGTGCAGCCGGGCCCGTTCGTAGACCGGCTCGGACACGGCGGCCCGCAGGACGTCCCAGCCGTACCACAGTCCGAGGGAGGCGGCGTCGTGCGCGGGGTCGTAGAGGCAGGCGTGGTCCCAGTCGATGATGCCGGTGAGCTCCTCCCCGTCCCAGAGCATGTTGTGCCCCATCAGGTCCCCGTGCACCAGGGAGGGGGTGACGGTGGGCAGCGCCGCCAGCTCGGCCACGGCCCCCCGGGCCGCCGCCTGGTTGCGGGGCAGCAGCCGCGGGATGACCTCGTCGAGCAGCACGTGCCGGCGGCGGTGGCCGCCCCAGTGCTGGCCGGGCCGGTCCAGGTAGGCTGCGAATCCCGAGGAGTCGACCTCCGCGAGCTCGGTCAGGACCCGGTGCAGCACGGCCGGGTCGCCGTACCCGGGCGGGTGCGGCACCCCGGGGAGCCAGGTCAGCCCCACCCCGGTGTAGCCGTGCGCGACCACCACGCCCGTCAGCGGCCGCGGGATCGGGAAGGAGAAGCGGGGCAGCCGGCGCAGGACCTCCGTGCGCCGCTCCACTTGCTCGCAGACGGTGGCGTTCTTGGCGATCCGCACGGAGATGATGTGCCCCACGTTCACCACCACGTGCGCGGAGCCGCCGGCGTGGACCTCCCACTCGCTGCGCGCCATGCGGATCCCCGCCTCGGCCAGGACGGCCTCGACGGCGCCGGCGAAGGGGAGGTGCTGGAGCGACGACCAGGGCATGGGCTGTCTTCTCGGTCCGGGTGGGGTCAGTCGGGGACGGCGCCCGTGTCCGCGCCGAGCGCGGCCAGGAGGTGCGGGAGCAGGGCGGTCATGGCCCGGCCCCGGTGGCTGACGGCGTTCTTCTCCGCGCGGGTGAGCTGGGCGACGGACCGGTCGGAGCCCTCCGGCAGCAGGACGGGGTCGTAGCCGAAGCCGCCCTCCCCCACGGGTTCCCGCAGCAGCGTGCCGCGCAGCGTCCCGGTCTCCACGTGCTCCCTGCCGTCGGGGGTCGCGAGGGCCGCGGCGCACACGAACTCGGCGCCGCGGTGGGTGTCGGGGATGTCGGCGAGCTGGTCGAGCAACAGCCGCAGGTTGGCGGCGTCGTCGCCGTGCCGGCCGGACCACCGCGCCGAGAAGATCCCGGGGGCGCCGTGCAGCACGTCCACGGCCAGCCCGGAGTCGTCGGCCACGGCGATCAGCCCCGTGGCGGCGGCCGCGGAGCGGGCCTTGAGCAGGGCGTTGGCCGCGAAGCTCGTGCCGTCCTCGACGACGTCGGGGGCGCCCGCGGCGGCGGCGTCCACCACGAGCCGCTGGACGTCCGCCCCGGGCAGCGCGGCCGCGATCATCTCCCGCAGCTCGGTCAGCTTCCCGGCGTTGTGGGTGGCCAGCACCACACGGGCGCCGTCGTGCTCAGGCACCGTCGCCCTCCCGCAGCGTCTCCACCTGGATCTGGGTCAGCTGGGCGCAGCCGGCGAGCGCCAGGTCCAGCAGGGCGTCGAGCTCGGCCCGGTCGAACGGGGCGCCCTCGGCGGTGCCCTGCACCTCCACGAAGTCCCCGGAGCCGGTGACGACCACGTTCATGTCGGTCTCGGCCCGCACGTCCTCCACGTAGGGGAGGTCGAGCATGGGCACCCCGTCGATGATCCCCACGGACACGGCGGCGACGGTGTCGGTCAGCGGCTGGGCGCGCCGGGCGATCAGCCCCTCGGCGCGCGCCCAGTTCACCGCCTCGGCCAGCGCCACGTAGGCGCCGGTGATCGCGGCGGTGCGGGTCCCGCCGTCGGCCTGGAGGACGTCGCAGTCGAGGACCACGGTGTTCTCCCCCAGGGCGGAGAGGTCGATGACGGAGCGCAGGGACCGGCCGATGAGCCGGGAGATCTCGTGGGTGCGCCCGCCGATCTTGCCCTTGACGGACTCCCGGGCGGAGCGGGTGGAGGTGGCGCGCGGGAGCATGGCGTACTCGGCGGTCACCCAGCCGCGCCCCTCCCCCTTCAGCCAGCGCGGGACGCCCTCCGTCACGGAGGCGGTGCACAGCACCCGGGTGCTGCCGAACTCGATGAGCGCGGAGCCCTCCGCCTGCTGGGACCAGCCGCGGGTGATGGTGATGGGTCGCAGCTCGTCGGGTGAGCGGCCGTCCGCCCGGGTCGCCCCCGGGATCGAGGAGGCCTGCGCGGTCGTGTCGACGGGGGTTTCCATGAGACCCACCTTACTCCCCGGTCCGGGCCGGGACGCCGCGTCCGCGGCGCCGGGGGTCACGGTCCGACGGCGGCGGCGGGGCGGCCGCTGCTGTGCCGGACGATGCGGTAGGTGTAGGCCGGCTCGGCCAGGCCGATGGGGCCCTCGAAGACCTCCTCGGCCTCCTCCACGGCCCGCGTCGGCGAGTTCCAGACCGGCAGGTGGGTCAGCAGCAGCTTGCGCGCCCCGGCGTCCCGGGCCGCCTCGCCGGCGCGCCGGCCGGTGAGGTGGATGCCGCGCAGGGCGTCGTCGCGGCCCTCGTGGTAGGCGGCCTCGCAGAGGAACACGTCGGCGTCGTGCGCGGCGCGCACCAGCCCCTCGCAGGCGTCGGTGTCCCCGGAGTAGGTCAGGGTGCTGGGCCCCATCACCCCGTCGTAGTCCAGGCGCAGGGCGTAGGGCTCGGGAATGGGGTGCTCCACCAGATAGGGCGTGATCGTGAACGGCCCGATCCGCACGGGCTGCTCGGGCACCCAGGAGTGGAACTCGAACTCCCCGTGCATGCCCGGGTCGAGCGGCAGCCCGTGGGTGCTGCTGAGGTAGTCGTGGATCCCCGTGGGCCCCCACAGCGGGATCCGGGGCCCGCCCCAGCCCCGGGGGTCCCACTTGACGGCCACGTGCAGCCCGGCGAGATCGACGCAGTGGTCCGGGTGCAGGTGGCTGACCAGCACGGCGTCGATGTCGTGCAGGTCCAGGTGCCGCTGGAGCACGCCCAGGGCGCCGTTGCCCATGTCCAGCAGGATCCGCCAGACCCGGCCCGCGGCGTCCTCGCCGCTGACCAGGTAGCAGGAGGCCGGGGAGTCCGGACCGGCGAAGGATCCGGTGCATCCGATGATGGTGAGTTTCATGGGCGAGGGCCTTCCAGGGGAACCGGTGGGACGGCGGCCGCACCGGCCGCGGGGCTTCAGGCGCCGGACGGGCCGGCGCCCCCGATCATCTCCGGGGTGATCCGGGCGAGCGAGCCCGTGGGGAACTGCTCCGCCACGGAGCTGGTGTGCCGCACGCGCGCCACCTCCGGGCCGAGGAAGCGCCGGGCGAGGACCTCGAAGGACGCCGCGTCCCCCGTGGCGAGGAACTCGTGCCTGGCCGACCCGCCCGGCGCCCCCGGCTCGCGCTCGAGCCCGTGGCTGACGAGCGCACGGTAGACGTCCTGGGCGGTCTCCTCCGCGCTGGAGACCAGGGTGACGGTGTCGCCCATGACGTAGGAGATCACCCCGGTGAGCAGCGGGTAGTGGGTGCAGCCCAGGACGACCGTGTCCACGCCCGCGTCCTTGAGCGGGCCGAGATAGCCCTGCGCCGTCGCGAGGAGCCCGGGGCCGGTGGTGACCCCCGCCTCCACGTAGTCGACGAACGCCGGGCAGGCCACCGAGTCGATCCGCAGGTGCGGGGCGGCGGCGAAGGTGTCGTCGTAGGCGCGCGAGCCCACCGTGGCCTCGGTGCCGATCACGCCGATCCGGCCGTTGCGGGTCGAGGCCACCGCGCGGCGCACCGCCGGCTGGATCACCTCGACCACCGGGATGCCGTAGACCCGGGTGTAGCGCTCCCGGGCGTCGCGCAGCACCGCGGCCGAGGCCGTGTTGCAGGCGATCACGAGCAGCTTGACCCCGGAGTCGACGAGCTCGTCCATGATCCGCAGGGCGTGCGCCCGCACCTCCGCGATCGGCAGCGGCCCGTAGGGCCCGTGCGCGGTGTCGCCCACGTAGACGATCTCCTCGTGCGGGAGCTGGTCGATGATGGCGCGGGCCACGGTGAGCCCGCCCACCCCCGAGTCGAACACGCCGATGGGTGAGCCGGGATTGGGGCCGCGCGCGGCGCGGCCGCCGGGCCCGAAGACGTCGTCATCCTGCATATCGTCAAGAGCGTAGTCCGCGGCGTGCCGCCGCCCCAAACCCCACGGCGGCCGCCGCGGTGTGATCACGGCCACGGGCGCTCCCCGCACGGGGTCCCCGCACGCTCCGCCGCACGTCGGCCCCGGGTCAGCCCTCGATCAGCTCCGGGTCAGTGACGGGGCAGGTCGTGCAGCAGCGCCTCCATGAGTGTCTCCTGCAGCCACGAGACGAAGTTGTACAGCAGCGACATGTACGCCTCGACGTCCTCGACCGCGGACCAGTCGTCGTAGCGGCCGACCCGTTCGGCGTCCTCCTGGCTGCGGATCTCCAGCCGGTCGGCCAGCACCAGCCGGACGTCGTTGAGCGCCTGCCCGAAGGCCTGGGCCTGCTCGGGGTCCAGGCGCACGGGCTGGGCCTCCAGGGCCAGGGCGGCCTGCTTGAGCGCACCCATCTTGGTCTCCCGCAGGCCCCGCTCCGTGTACCGGCGGAACTCCGCGGCCCGCTCCGGGTCGGGGCTGGCGTCGGGCAGCAGCCGCCGCAGCGCGGAGTCCTCCGGGGCGGAGGCGTCCGCGGACACCCCGAGCATGCGCTCCAGCGGGTCCTGCGCGGCCGGCTCCTCGGGCGCCAGGGTCTGCGCCACGTCCGCGAAGAGCTTCTGCAGCAGATCCTTCTCCGCGTCCTCGAACCGGGCGGTGATGCCCTTGCGGGTCGACCGGAATCCCTGTGCCACTCAGCGTCCCCCCGCCTGCTCGAAGGTGGCCCACAGCCCGAAGCCGTGCATGGCCGCCGTGTGCGTCTCGGCCTCCTCCAGGGAGCCGCTGGCCACGACGGAGCGCCCGTGGTGGTGGACCTCCAGCATCA
Organism: Kocuria sp. SM24M-10; assembly: GCF_001027955.1. Lineage (NCBI taxonomy): Bacteria > Bacillati > Actinomycetota > Actinomycetes > Micrococcales > Micrococcaceae > Kocuria > Kocuria sp. SM24M-10. Next base: position 11,454 of record NZ_LDNX01000038.1, read on the forward strand.
GGGCCCGGGCCTTGCCCTCCGGGTAGCCGAAGTAGGAGCGGAAGACGTACGTCACGTAGCTCATGAGGTTGACCGGGTCGTCCCAGACGACCACGTTCCAGGGGCGCTCGGTCGCCGAGGCCACCGACGTCTCCCCGGTGGTCCGGGTGCCGGTCTCCGGGGAAACGGTGGCCGCGGCGCGGACGGCGGCGGGGAGGGTGCAGTGCATGGTCCGTCCATCGTAGCGAGTCCCGGGGGCCGGGCGCACCGGCGGCGTCGCTAGAGTGGTGCCCGTGAACCAGCGCAGCCACCCGTGGACCCCGCCGCCCACGTCCCTGATGACCGACCACTACGAGCTGACCATGCTGCAGGCGGCCCTGCACTCGGGCACCGCGCACCGGCGCAGCGTGTTCGAGGTGTTCGCCCGGCGCCTGCCGGCCGGGCGCCGCTACGGCGTGGTGGCCGGCACCGGCCGCCTGCTGGAGGGCCTGGAGAGCTTCTGCTTCGACGACGAGCAGCTGAGCTTCCTCGCCGCCACCGGGGTGGTGAACCGCTCCACCCTGGACTACCTGGCCGGGTTCCGGTTCACGGGCTCGATCTCCGGCTACGCCGAGGGCGAGGCCTACTTCCCCTCCTCGCCGCTGCTCGTGGTGGAGGCGACGTTCGCGGAGGCGTGCGTCCTGGAGACCTACTTCCTGTCGGTGCTCAACTACGACAGCGCCGTGGCCTCGGCCGCCTCCCGCATGGTCGGTGCGGCGGCGGGCCGCCCGTGCATCGAGATGGGCTCGCGCCGGGCCCACGAGGAGGCCGCCGTCGCGGCGGCGCGCGCGGCGGTGATCGGCGGCTTCGACTCGACGTCCAACCTCGAGGCCGGCCACCGCTACGGGCTCCGGACCGTGGGCACGGCCGCCCACTCCTTCACCCTCCTGCACGACAGCGAGGAGGACGCCTTCCGCGCCCAGCTGGAGTCGATGGGCCGCGGTACCACGCTGCTCGTGGACACCTACGACGTGGAGGCGGCCGTGCGCAGGGCCGTGCAGCTCGCCGGGCCCGAGCTGGGCGGGGTGCGCCTGGACTCCGGGGACCTCGTCACCCAGGCCTCGTGGGTGCGCGGCCTGCTCGACGAGCTCGGCAACCCGGACACCCGGATCACCGTCACCTCCGATCTCGACGAGTACGCGATCGCCGCCCTCAACGCCGCGCCGGTCGACGCGTTCGGCGTGGGCACCCGCGTGGTCACCGGCTCCGGCGCCCCGACCTCCTCCATGGTCTACAAGCTCGTGGCCCGGGAGGACTCCGCCGGGACGCTGCAGCCCGTGGCCAAGGCCGCCGTGGGCAAGGCCTCCCTCGGCGGGCGGAAGTACGCGCTGCGCCGCCGCGACCAGCGGGGCACCGCCACGCACGAGATGGTCGGCATCGGCCGGTCCCCGCTCGACGACGGCGACGACCGGCCCCTGCTCGAGGAGTTCGTCCGCGACGGGCAGCTGCTCGACGGCTGGACCGGGCCGTCCGGCGTGGAGCGGGCGCAGGCGAGGCACACCGCCTCGATGGCCGAGCTCCCCCGCTCCGCCCGGCGGCTGAGCGAGGGAGACCCCGTGATCCCCACCGTCGTCGAGCCGGAGGCCGTCGCCTGAGCCCCCGGGCCCGCTCGGCCCGTCCCCGTCCCCACCGACCCGCACCGACCCGGCCCGAGCCCATTCCACCGGAGCCGGCCGACTAGAGGAGGAGCACCATGAGGACCGCACTGATCGTCGTCGACGTGCAGAACGACTTCTGCGAGGGCGGGGCCCTCCCCGTGACCGGCGGCGCCGAGGTGGCCGCCGCCGTGTCGGAGCACCTCGAGAACCACCACGGGGAGTACGCCGCCGTGGCCGCGACCCAGGACTGGCACATCGACCCCGGGGCGCACTTCTCCGACGAGCCCGACTACGTGCACTCCTGGCCCGTGCACTGCGTGGCTGATTCGGCCGGCGCGCACTCGCACCCGGACCTGGACACCGACTGGATCCAGGCGTGGTTCCGCAAGGGCGAGCACGACGCCGCCTACTCCGGCTTCGAGGGCCTGCTCGCCCCGGACGCGGACGTGCCCATGGGCGACGACGAGGACGTGGACGACGAGCCCGACGTCAGCCTGGACGACTGGCTGCGCGAGCACGAGATCGAGGCCGTGGACATCGTGGGCCTGGCCGCCGACCACTGCGTGCGGGCCACCGCTCTGGACGCCGTCGAGGCCGGCTACGACACCCGGGTCCTGGTCGGGCTCACCGCCGGTGTCGCCGAGGAGTCCACCGCCCGCGCCCTGCAGGAGATGGCCGACGCGGGCGTCGAGCTCGTCCACTCCTGACCCACCCCCTGTCTCCCGCGCTCTCCTCCGCTCACCTCCGCGAGTTTGCGGCTGTCGGCGGCCGGCGGCGCCGCGGTGGCCGACAGCCGCGACCTCGCGGGGAGGAGCGCGGGGTCACTTGCGGCCGATGAACCAGTCCTGGAGCTTCTTCACGCGGGCCTGCAGCTGCTCCTCGTTGGCCTGCGCCACCGGCGGGCCGCCGCAGACGCGGCGCAGCTCGTTGTGCACCATGCCGTGCGGGGTGCCCGTGCGCGACGCCCAGGCCGAGACGTTCTTGGACAGGGTCGAGCGCAGCTCCTTGAGCCGCCGGTGGTCGGGCACGGCCGGCGCCTCCGGGGCCCGGGCCGTGCCCGAGCGACGACGGGCGTGCTGCGACTGCCGCTCCCGCAGCAGCGCCGAGACCTGGTCCGCCTCGAGCAGCCCGGGAATGCCCAGGAAGTCGGCCTCCTCCTCGGAGCCCACGGCCACGCCGCCGCCGAACGCGCCGCCGTCGAAGAGCACGCCGTGGAAGGACGCGTCGGAGCCGATGGCCTCGAAGCGGCCCTGCGCGAGGGCCGAGGACGCCTTCTCCTCGCGGTTGGCCTCCTCGAGCAGGTCGTCGTCCCAGCCCTCCTCCATCGGGTCGGCGGGCAGGCCGGTCTCCGCGGCCGCCGGCTTGTCGAGGGCGTGGTCCCGCTCGGCCTCCATCTCGTTGGCCAGCTGCATCAGCGCGGGCACGGACGGCAGGAACACGGACGCGGTCTCCCCGCGCTTGCGGGCGCGCACGAAGCGGCCGACGGCCTGGGCGAAGAACAGCGGGGTGGAGGTGGACGTCGCGTAGACGCCCACGGCCAGGCGCGGGACGTCCACGCCCTCCGAGACCATGCGCACGGCGACCATCCAGCGGCTGTCGCCGGCGGAGAACTCGTCGATCCGGTCCGAGGCGCCCTTGTCGTCGGAGAGCACCACGGCGGGGTTCTCCCCGGTGATCCGGCGCAGCTGGGCGGCGTAGGCCTTGGCGTCCTGGTGGTCGGTCGCGATGACCAGCGCCCCGGCGTCGGGCACGGTGCGCCGCACCTCGGTGAGCCGCTGGTCGGCGGCCTGCAGCACCGAGGGGATCCACTGCCCCTGGGGGTCCAGGGCGGTGCGCCAGGCCTGCGAGGTGATGTCCTTGGTGAAGCCCTCGCCGAGCTCCGCGGCCATCTCCTCGCCCGCACTCGTGCGCCAGCGCATCTGCCCCGAGTAGGCCAGGAAGATCACCGGGCGCACCACGTGGTCCTTCAGGGCGTCCCCGTAGCCGTAGGTGTAGTCGGCGCTGGAGCGGCGGATGCCGTCCCCGTCCTCCACGTAGCGCACGAAGGGGATCGGGGCGGTGTCCGAGCGGAACGGGGTGCCGGTCAGCGCGAGCCGGCGCACGGCCGGGTCGAAGGCCTCCTGCAGTCCGTCGCCCCAGGTCAGCGCGTCGCCGGCGTGGTGGATCTCGTCCATGATCACCAGGGTGCGGCCGGCCTCGGTGCGGGCGCGGTGGAGCAGCGGCTTCATGGCCACCTGCGAGTACGTCACCGCGGCGCCGAGGTAGTCCCGGCCGTGGGAGCCGTCCGAGTTCTTGAAGTTCGGGTCGATCGCCAGCCCCACCCGGGCGGCGGCGTCCGCCCACTGGCGCTTGAGGTGGTCGGTGGGGGTCACCACCGTGATGCGGTTGACGGTGCCGCGGTCGAAGAGCTCCTTGGCCACCCGCAGCGCGAAGGTCGTCTTGCCGGCGCCGGGGGTCGCCACCGCCATGAAGTCCTGGGGCTGGGCCTCGAAGTAGCGCTGCAGCGCCTCCGCCTGCCAGGCGCGCAGCTTGGGGGCCGTCCCCCACGCGGCGCGGTCCGGATAGGCCGGGGGGAGGTCGGCGGCGGCGGCGCCGAACAAGGACAGCTGGTCGTCCTGGGACACGGTGGCGACGTCCTTTCGCTCGTGGTGCCGCGGCCCGGCACGGGCCGCGGCGGGTGGGAGGGCGCGGCGGCGGGCCACGCAAAAGCGCCCGCCGGCGGCGGGCGCTTCGTCGGAAGGGCCGTGCTCAGCCCTGGTCGTCGCCGCTGTCGTTGCTCGGGCGCAGGCCCTCGTAGATCTCCTTGCAGGTGGGGCACACGGGGAACCGCTGCGGGTCCCGCCCCGGCACCCAGACCTTGCCGCACAGCGCGATCACGGGCTCGCCGGAGAGGGCGGACTCCATGATCTTCTCCTTGCGCACGTAGTGCGCGAAGCGCTCGTGGTCGCCGGGCTCCTGGACCTCCCGGGTCTCCTCGCGCTCGATGGTCGCGGTGCCGCCCGCCGGCTGCGCCGGGTCGGTGCCGTAGGGGCTGTCGTCCAGCCCGCTGGTCGGGGTGCCGGGAGTGGAGGCTGGGAAGGAGTGCATGGGCGCCAGTTTACCCCGTCGCCGTCGCCGGCCGTGCGACCCGGCGCCGGCTCAGCGGAACCGGGCGACCTCCTGGAGCAGCTCCGGGGCCCGCCGGTCGTACCAGCGCCCGCCCACGACCACGCCGAGCCCGCACAGCAGCGGGCCCAGCACCAGCCCGGCGGCCAGCGCCGCCCAGCCCCACCCGGCGCTCCCACCGGCCGCGTGCACGAGCAGTGGCACGGCCGCGGGCAGCGTGAGGAGCAGCATGAGGGCCAGCGCCACGAACTGCACGAGCACGTTGAGCACCGTGAACCCCTCCGGCGTCTTCAGCGGGGAGGCGCCCGGCGGGGCCACCGGATAGGTGTAGCGGGCCGACATCACCGAGGCCAGGCCGCACCCGCCGAGCAGCGCCAGCACCGTGGTGCCCAGCAGCCCCGGCAGCAGGTGCCAGCGGCCCTCCACCGCGAGGGGCAGCAGCAGCCCGAGGGCCGCGAGCGGCGCCGCGACCACCAGCAGGGCGAGCACCCGCCCCGCGCGGTCGTGCACGCCCCGCAGCCCCGCCAGCAGGTGCAGGTGGACGGCGGTGTTGTCCGAGGAGACGTCGGCGGAGATCGTGTAGGCCATCAGCGCGGCCACCATGGGGCCCAGGGCGTGGAACAGGACGTTGGGCCCGCCGGGGTCCCGGGTCAGCCACAGCAGCACGGCGATCGCGGGGATCACGAGCAGACCCGCCGAGTAGCGCGGGTCCCGGATCCAGTAGATCAGGCAGCGGGCCGCCACGGCGGCCCAGGGGCGGGGCGGCAGCCGGTCGAGGAGCCCCGCGCCGTCGCTCCCGCCGGTCGCCGCCGCCCGTTCCCCGGCGGCGCTGGTGAGGGCGCGCTGCTGGGCGACCCGCCAGAGCAGCACGAGGGCGAGCACGGTCAGCCCGGTCACCGCCAGCCGCGCGGCGGCCGCGGCCCACCGGCCGGCGGCCACGTCGGCGGGCAGGGCCCAGACGGCCCCCAACGGCGTCCAGGCCAGGGCCGCGGCGTACTCCGGGAGCCGCTCCCACACGAGCTCCAGCCCGCTGAGCACCCCGGCGAACAGCGGGCCGAGGAAGACCAGGCCCACGAGCGCGACCACCGACAGCAGCTCGGTCAGCCGGCGCCGGCGGCTCAGCCCGATCGCGAGCGCCGTGACGCAGCGGGAGCCGGTGAACAGCAGCGCGAGGGCCAGGGGCAGGCAGACGAGGGCCGTGAGCACGGCCGCGGCCGAGGACCGCCAGGCGAGCACGGTCCCGGCCAGCGCGAGCGCCGTCAGGGCCCCGGGGACCCCGACGAGCGCGCCGAGGGCCTGGCCCCACTGGACCTGGCCGACCGTGAGCGGGAACAGGGCCAGCCGGGCCGGGTCCAGGGTCGCGTCGGCGCGGGAGGCGAGGACGGGCACCAGCCACCAGGCCAGGGTCGCCGCGGACCCGGCCAGGACCAGCACGGTCCGCACGAGGGTGAGCTCCTCGCGGCCGAGCAGGAACAGTCCCACGAGCGAGGTGACCAGCAGGAACAGGAAGTAGGCCGCGCCCACGACGGTGCCCACGAGCACCCAGGTGCTGCGGCTGAGGGTGTTCAGCAGGATCCTCGCCTTGAGCCCCACGAGGTGCCGGACCGGCAGCGCCGCACCGGCGCGGCCGGGCACGGGTCCGTGCGGGGCGGGCGCGAGGCCGGGGCTCACTCCGGGCGCAGCCACGAGAGCTCCTCCCCCGTCTCCCGGCGGCCGCCGACGAGCTCCACGAACCGGTCCTCCAGGGATGCTCCCGCCCGCACCTCGTCGACCGTGCCGGCGGCGAGCACCCGGCCGCGGTCCATGACCGCCACGTGGTCGCACATCCGCTGCACCAGGTCCATGACGTGGCTGGAGACCACCACGGTGCCGCCGGCGGCCACGAAGCCGTGCAGGATCTGGCGGATGTTGGCCGCCGAGACGGGGTCCACCGACTCGAACGGCTCGTCGAGCACGAGCAGGCTCGGGGCGTGGACGAGGGCGCCGGCCAGGGCGATCTTCTTGGTCATGCCCGCGGAGTAGTCCTGCACCTGGGTGCCGGCGTCGCCGAGCAGGTCCATGGCCCGCAGGAGGTCCTCGGCGCGCTCGGCCACGACCTCGCGGTCCATCCCGCGCAGCAGGCCCGAGTACGTGACCAGCTGCCGGCCCGTGAGCCGGTCGAACAGGTGCACGCCGTCGGGCAGCACGCCCATCAGCTGCTTCGCCCGGCGGGGCTCGGCCCAGACGTCCACCCCGGCGACCCGGACCGTCCCCGCCGTGGGGCGCAGCAGGCCGGTGGCCATGGACAGCATGGTGGTCTTGCCGGCGCCGTTGCGGCCCACGAGTCCGAAGAAGGACCCGCGCGGCACGTCGAGGTCGACCCGGTCCACGGCGACCTTGGCGTCCGGGGCCCCGGGCCGGCCGAAGACCCGGACCAGCCCGCGCACGCTCAGCGCGGGCTGCCCGCCGGGCGGCGGGGCGGTTCGGTCCGGTGCCGCGGACGGGACCGGGGCGGGGGGCGGGGGCGGCTGGTGACTCATGCCACCAGCGTAGGCAGGCGGGGTCCGGGGCGCCTCCGGCGCACGACGGATCCCGCCGGCCGGCTCCGGGTCCGGGCTCCCCCGGGCGGCGGAGCCCGGGCCCGCCGCCCGGCAGCGAGGCCGGCCCTCAGCGCCGGGCGGCCGAGCGCGGCCTCAGAAGAGGGCGCGCATCAGGGCGCCCCGGGCCGTGACCACCCGGGGGTCCTCGGCGCCCACCACGTCGAAGAGCTCCAGCAGGCGCCGGCGCACGGTGTCGCGGTCCTCCCCCGCGGTGCGGCGCACGAGGTCCAGCAGCCGCCGGAAGGCGTCCTCGACGTGTCCGCCCGAGACGTCGAGGTCGCCGACCGCCAGCTGCGCCGCGACGTCGTCCGGGGCGGCGGCGGCCTCGGCGCGCACCGTGGCGGCGTCCAGCGGCAGCACCCGCTGCAGGAGGTGGACCTGGGCCAGGGCGAGCTTGGCGTCCCGGTCGCCCGGGTTCTCGGCGATGGCCCTGCGGTAGGCGGCCTCGGCGGCGTCGAGGTCCCCCGCCTCGAGGGCGTCCGCCGCCTCCTGGTGCAGCGGGGGCAGCGGCTCGGGCTCGTCGTCGGCGCGCACGGGCTCCACGGTGCCCGAGATCCCGTTCTGCTCGGCCAGGCCCAGGAGCTCGTCCAGGAGCTGGGCCGCCTGCTCCGCCGGGACGGTCGAGTTGAACAGCGGCACGGGGCGTCCGCCCAGCAGGGCCACGACGGTCGGCACGGACTGCGCCTGGAACATCTGGGCGATCTCCGGGGACGCCTCGGCGTCCACGGAGGCCAGCAGCATCCGGCCGCGGTAGCGGTCGACGACCTGCTCGAGGGTGTCGGCGAAGGCCACCGACTGCTGGCTGAAGCGCGCCCACAGGGCGAAGACGACCGGGACCTGCGTGGAGAGCTCGGCGACCTCCTGGAAGTCCGCCGTGCCCACCTCCCGGCGGTAGCCCCCGGCGGCCTCCCCGGCCTGACCCCGGGGCGCGGCGGCCGGGGCGGGCACGGCGCCCAGGTCCACGGCTCCCCGCACGGAGGCCGGCAGGGTGGGCTCGGGCTGCGGGGCGGGCTCTGCGGCGCTGCGCGGCTGCTGGTGCGGGAACTCGTTCACAAGCGTCTCCTGGGGAACTCGGGGATGGACCCGACCGGGCCGGAGGCGGCCGGGCGGGTCCGGGGCGGCGGCGCGGCGGGCGCCGCGGGTCTACCGTCGATTATCGACGGCGGACGGCGGCTCGGCCACCGGAGCGGGCCGGTGTACGCTTCCGGCGTGACCGCGGCCCGGCCGGACGACGGCGCAGAAGGGCCCGCGGCGCCGCCGACCGCACTGGAGCAGCCATGACGTCACCCGAGCCCGGGCCCGCGCAGGAGCCCGGGCCGGCCCGGCCGGAACCGGTCGGCCCCGAGCCGGCCCGCGCGCGCCGCACCCACGCCGTCGACCGCTTCCTGCGCCCCCTGCCCGGGGCGCGGCCGCGCCGCCGCTTCGAGGTGCCGCCCGAGCTCGGGGAGCGCCCGGCGCGTCCGCCGCAGCAACCGGGGCTGGTCCGGCCCGTGCAGACCGGGTTCCTGCTGGCCGTGGGGGTGGGCCTGGCGCTGCTCGGCTGGTGGGTGCTGGCGAACGTCGGGCCGCTGGTCGGCTGGGTCGTGACGGCCACGTTCCTCGCCCTCGGCCTCGAGCCCCTCGTGCGGTGGCTCGAGGCGAGGTCGGTGCCGCGCCCGGGGGCGGTGGCGCTGGTGGTGCTGGGCCTGGCTGGGGCGCTGGCCGCCGTGATCACCCTGGTGGTCCCCCGGATCGTGGCCGAGGCCGCCCAGCTGGCCGAGCGGGTGCCCCCGTTCGTGGACGACCTCCTCGCCTCGCGAGGCTTCGCGGAGCTGGACGCCCGGTTCGGGGTCCGCGACTCCACCGAGCAGTGGCTGCAGGGCCTGAGCGGTCGGGTCGGGTCCGACAGCGACCTGCTGGGCGGGCTCTTCGGCGGGGTCGTGGGCCTGGGCTCGGTGGTGCTCAGCGCCGTGGCGGGGACGCTGATCGTGCTCGCCCTGACCCTATACTTCCTGGCCTCCCTGCCGGTGATGACGCAGTGGGCCTACCGGCTCGCCCCGGCCTCCCGCCGCGCCCGGGTCCAGGAGCTGGGCGACCGGATGCTGCGCGGGGTCGGCAACTACGTGGTGGGCCAGGCGTGCGTGGCCCTGCTCAACGCCGCGGTGGCGCTGGCCCTCATGCTGATCACCGGGGTGCCGTTCGCAGCGCTGCTCTCGCTGGTCGTGGCGCTGCTCGCCTTCGTGCCGCTGGTGGGCGGGGTGCTGGCCGGGATCCTCGTCTCGCTCGTGGCCGTGACCGCGGGCTGGGAGACGGCCGTGCCCTATGCGATCGGCTACTTCGCCTACCTGCAGGTCGAGGCCTACTTCGTCTCACCGCGGATCATGCGCCGGGCCGTGGCCGTGCCGGGCGCCATCGCGGTCATCGCCGTGGCCGCCGGCGGGGCGCTGTGGGGGGTGCTCGGCGCGCTCATCGCCATCCCCACGGCCGCGGCGGCCCTCATCCTCGTGCGGGAGGTGTTCGTCCCGCGCCAGGACGACCGCTGAGACCCCGGGCGCTGCTCAGCGGCGGGTGCGCCAGCACCGCTCGTGCCAGTGCCGGTGGTCCTCGAAGGCGCTCCGTGCGCCCAGGAGGGAGTCCTGCTGCCAGACGACGAGGTGGGCGATCCCCGGGGGGATCGACCGGCCGCACCCGGGGCAGACGTAGGTCTTCACCGCGTTGGCCGGACGGACGTGGCGCACCATCCAGTCGCCGTCGGGGGCCCGCTCCACCGTGGGCGCCGGCTCCAGGACCCGCTCCACCGACCAGGGCTCCCGCGCCGCGGCGCGCTGCCACTTGCTGGCGCGGGCACCGGCGGCCGGGCCGCCGGCCCGGCGGCCTCGCGAGGAGTGGTTGGAGCGGGGCACGGCGACATCCTCTCACACGGGCCTCGGCGCGGGGCGTGCCCGGGGTTGGTTAGGCTGGTCCCCGTGCGTCTCGTCATTGCCGATTGCTCCGTCGACTACGAAGGGCGTCTGCGCGCCCACCTGCCCGCCGCCCGCCGTCTGCTCCTCGTGAAGGCCGACGGCTCCGTGCTCGTGCACTCGGACGGGGGCAGCTACAAGCCCCTGAACTGGATGAGCCCGCCGGCCCGGCTGCACGTGGGCGAGCCGGAGGCCGAGCTCGCCGCCGAGGGCGTGGTGCAGACGTGGACGGTGCAGGCGGCCAAGAGCGACGACCGCCTGGTCATCCAGCTCTTCGAGATCCACGAGGACGTCTCGCACGAGCTGGGCGTGGACCCGGGCCTGGTGAAGGACGGGGTCGAGGCCGACCTGCAGCGCTTGCTCGCCGAGCAGATCCACCTGCTGGGGGCCGGGCACACGCTCGTGCGGCGGGAGTACCCGACCGCGATCGGGCCGGTGGACATCCTCGCCCGCGACGCGGCGGGGGCGACCGTGGCGGTGGAGCTCAAGCGCCGCGGGGACATCGACGGCGTGGAGCAGCTCACCCGCTACCTGGAGCTGCTCAACCGCGACCCCCTGCTGGCGCCCGTGCGCGGGGTGTACGCCGCGCAGCTGATCAGGCCCCAGGCCAGGGTGCTCGCGGAGGACCGCGGCATCGCCTGCCTCACCCTCGACTACGACGGCATGCGCGGGGTGGACGACAGCGACGCGCGGCTGTTCTGAGCCCGGCGGCGCGTCACGCGCTCAGCGAACACCCCGGCGGCGCGGATGATCAGCAGGCGAACAACGTTGACCGCCCCCGGGGGATGTGTGAAGCTGAACATGTTCTTCGTTCCATGTTTTGCATGCTCGCAGAACGGGTAAGCGAGCGTGATGTTCGACCCGGATCCCGACCTCCGGCCCCGCGGGGCCGGCCCGACGGTCCTCGGCTCATCTCGTCCTACCGCCCTCCCGTGCACGACCTGTGCACACGTTTCGCACCATCTCGCAAGGAGAGATTTCATGGCCCAGGGCACCGTCAAGTGGTTCAACGCCGAGAAGGGCTTCGGCTTCATCACCCCCGACGACTCCGACTCGGACGTCTTCGTCCACTACTCCGAGATCCAGTCGGGCGGCTTCCGCACCCTCGAGGAGAACCAGCGCGTCGAGTTCGAGATCGGCCAGGGCCAGAAGGGCCCGCAGGCCACCGGCGTCACGCTCATCTGATCCGCGTTCCGCGCACCGGCTGAGCAGGAGCCCCGCACCCGTCCCGGGTGCGGGGCTCCTCCGTTCCCGGGCGGCGGCTCAGTACGCGGCGCCGGCCAGGTGGCGCTCGACGGCGGCCCCGGCCGCCGCCAGCTGCTCCACGAAGTGCTCGTAGCCGCGGTCGACGTGCTCCACGCCGTGCACGTCGGTGGTGCCCACCGCGGCCATGCCGGCGATCACCAGGGCCGCGCCCGCCCGGATGTCCTTCGCCTCCACGGGTGCCCCGGAGAGCACGGGCATCCCGGCGACGAGGGCATGGTGGCCGTCGAGCCGCACGCTGGCCCCCAGGCGCTCCAGCTCCGCGGTGAAGCCCCAGCGGGCCTCGAAGACGTTCTCGGTGACCATCCCCGAGCCCTCGGCGACCGCGTTGAGGGCGACCACGAACGGCTGGAGGTCGGTGGGGAACCCCGGGTACGGCAGGGTGGAGACGTTGATCGCCCGGGGCCGCTGCGGCCCGGCCACCACCAGGCAGCCGTCGTGCGTGTCCACGCGGCACCCGGCCGCGCGCAGCTTGTCGAGCACCACGGCCAGGTGGCCCGGCTCCGCGCCCTCGATCCGCACGGTCCCCCCGGTCACGGCGGCGGCGAAGGCCCACGTGCCGGCGACGATGCGGTCCGGCACCGTCCGGTGCTCCACCGGGTGCAGGGACGCGACGCCGACGACCGTCACGGTGCTGGTGCCCAGGCCCTCGATCCGGGCGCCCATGCCCTGCAGCATCCGCCCGATGTCCACGATCTCGGGCTCCCGGGCCGCGTTGTCGATCACGGTGGTGCCCTCGGCCAGCGTCGCGGCCATCATGAGGTTCTCGGTGGCCCCCACCGAGGGGTAGTCGAGCCGGAAGTGCGTCCCCCGCAGGGTCTGCGGGACGGAGGCCACCAGGTAGCCGCGCTCGATCTGCAGCACCGCGCCCATCGCCTCGAGCCCCGCCCGGTGCATGTCCAGGCCGCGGGCCCCGATCGCGTCCCCGCCCGGCAGCGCCACCTCGGCGACCCGGCAGCGGGCGACCAGCGGGCCCAGCACGGAGATCGACGCGCGCATGGCCCGGACCAGGTCGTAGTCCGCCTGGTGGTGCAGCACGGCCGGGACGTCGATCCGCACGGTCTTCTCGACCCGGTCGTAGGCCACCGCACAGCCCAGGCGGCGCAGCAGCTCCGCCATGATGGTCACGTCCTGGATCTCCGGCACGTTGCTGATCGTGGACTCGCCCTCGGCCAGCAGCGCCGCGGCCATGAGCTTCAGGACGCTGTTCTTCGCCCCGGAGACGCGCAGCGTGCCTTCGACCGCGGTCGGTCCGTGCACGACGATCTTCTCTTCCATCCACTCTCCTGGGCGGTCTCGGCCGGGTGCCCGCCGGGCCCCGGGTACGGCCGCGGCCTCCGCACCGGTGGTGCGGAGGCCGCGGCTGTGCGTGCAGAGCGGGGCCGAGGCCCCGCGGCCGGGCGGATCAGGCGGCGGCGCCGGCGAGCTCCACGTTGTCCGCCACGATCGTGACCCGGTCGTTGTCGACGAACACGAACCCGGAGTCGATGGTGCCCTCGACACGGGCGCCGTCCACCGGGTCGAGCGCGAAGTCACCGGGCCGGAGCAGCCCGGCCACGGCCTCGTGCCCGGGCAGGATGCCGATGTCGCCCTCGGAGGTGCGCACGCGCACCATCCGGGCCGTACCGGTCCACTCCGAGCGCTCGAGGGAGACGATTTCGACGATCATCTCGGCCATGACTACTTGCCGCCGGTCCGGGTCTTGATCTCGTCCCACCGCTGCATGACGTCGTCCAGGCCGCCGACGTTGTAGAACGCCTGCTCCGGGACGTGGTCGAACTCGCCCTCGGTGATCTTCCCGAACGCCTCGATGGTCTCCGCCAGCGGCACCGTGGAGCCCTCCACGCCGGTGAACTGCTTGGCGGTGTAGGTGTTCTGGGAGAGGAACTGCTCGATCCGGCGGGCGCGGGCGACGACGACCTTCTGCTCCTCGGAGAGCTCCTCGACGCCGAGGATCGCGATGATGTCCTGCAGCTCCTTGTTCTCCTGCAGGATCGCCCGGACGCGGATCGCGACGTCGTAGTGCTCCTGGCCCACGATCTGCGGGTCGAGGATGCGCGAGGTCGAGGCCAGCGGGTCGATCGCCGGGTACAGGCCGCGGGAGGCGATGTCGCGGGAGAGCTCCGTGGTGGCGTCCAGGTGGGCGAACGTCGTGGCCGGGGCCGGGTCGGTGTAGTCGTCGGCCGGCACGTAGATCGCCTGCATCGAGGTGATCGAGTGGCCGCGGGTGGAGGTGATGCGCTCCTGGAGCACGCCCATCTCGTCCGCCAGCGTGGGCTGGTAGCCCACGGCGGAGGGGATGCGGCCCAGCAGGGTGGACACCTCCGAGCCCGCCTGGGTGAAGCGGAAGATGTTGTCCACGAACAGCAGCACGTCCTGGTTCTGCACGTCGCGGAAGTACTCCGCCATGGTCAGGCCGGTCAGGGCCACGCGCAGACGCGTTCCCGGCGGCTCGTCCATCTGGCCGAACACGAGGGCGGTGTCCTTGAGGACGCCCGCCTCCTCCATCTCGACCCAGAGGTCGTTGCCCTCACGGGTGCGCTCGCCCACGCCCGCGAAGACGGAGGTACCGCCGAAGTTGCGGGCCACGCGGGTGATCATCTCCTGGATGAGCACGGTCTTGCCCACGCCGGCGCCGCCGAACAGGCCGATCTTCCCGCCCTTGATGTAGGGGGTGAGGAGGTCGATCGACTTGATGCCGGTCTCCATCATCTCCGTGGAGCCCTCGAGCTCCGCGAAGGACGGGGCCTTGCGGTGGATCGGCCAGCGCTCGGTGATCTCCAGGGAGGAGGTCTCGACGTCGAGGGCGTCGCCCAGCACGTTGAAGATGTGGCCCTTGACCACGTCGCCCACGGGCACGGAGATCGGCCCGCCGGAGTCCTTGACCTCGGTGCCGCGCACCAGGCCGTCGGTCTGCTGCAGGGAGATCGCGCGGACCATGTTCTCGCCCAGGTGCTGGGCCGTCTCGAACGTGATCGTGCGCGTCTCGCCGTTGAGCTCGTACTGGGCGGTCAGCGCGTTGTAGATCTCCGGAACGGCGTGCTCCGGGAACTCGACGTCGACGACCGGCCCGATGACCCGGGCGATGCGGCCCGTGGCGCCGCCCGAGACCGGCTGCCCGGCCTGTTCGCTGATGGTGGCAGTCATTTCTCTCACTTCACTTGTTCGTGGTGGTCAGTTGCTGGATCGCCGGGCGGCCCGTCACAGGGCTTCGGCGCCGCTCACGATCTCGGTGAGCTCGGTGGTGATCTCGGCCTGGCGGGCGTTGTTCATCAGGCGCGTGTACTTCTTGATCAGCTCGTCGGCGTTGTCGCCGGCGGCCTTCATCGCCTTCTGCCGGGCCGCGAGCTCGCTCGTGGCCGCGTGCGAGAGGCTGGCGTACAGGCGGGCGTCGATGTAGCGCGGCAGCACCGCGTCGAGGAACTCCTCGGGGTTCGGCTCGAACTCGAAGGTGCTGTCCGGCTCCTCCAGCTCGTCGAACTCCTGGGCGACCTCGTCGGTCAGGGCGTTGGCGTCCACGACCTCCAGCGGCAGCAGGCGCAGCACCCGGGGCTCCTGGGTGACCATCGACTGGAACGACGTGTAGACCAGGTGGATCTCGTCCACCCCGCCGTCCTCGTACGCGGTCTCCAGGTCCTCGACCAGCACCTCGCGCAGCTCCCGCGCCCGCTCCGGGCGGGCGTTGTCGGTGTCGCCCGTCCAGTTGCGCTCGTACGGGCGGCTGCGGAAGTCGAAGTAGGCCTGGGCCTTGCGGCCGATCAGGTAGACCTTGGTCTCCTTGCCCTGCCCGTGCAGCAGCTCCAACAGGCCCTCGGCCTCCTTGAGCACGTTGGACGAGTAGGAGCCGGCCAGGCCGCGGTCCGAGGTCATGATCACCACGGCGGCCCGGCGCACCTCGTCGGGCCGTGTGGTGAGGACATGGGAGACGTTGTGCTGGGTGGCGACCTGTGAGACCGCCCGGGTCAGCGCGTTCGCGTACGGACGCGCCGCGAGCAGACCCTGTCGGGACTTGTTGATGCGCGAGGTCGCGATCATCTCCATGGCCTTGAAGATCTTCTTCATGGACTTGGTCGACGCGATCTTGTTCCGGTAGACCCGAATCTGCGCTCCCATGTGACTTCCTTTCGTCACCGTGTCCGGTGCGCCGCCGCGGCGGCGCACCGGACCGACCGGTTACTTCCTGACGATCCGTTCCTGGTCGACCTTCGAGGCGTCGATGGCTTCGTGCTCCTCGTGCCCCGGCTCGATGCCGTGCTTGGTGCCCCGGAAGTCGCGCTTGACCTCGGCCACGGCGGTCTCGAGGGCGGCGACCGCGTCGTCCTCGAGCTTGCCGGTCCCCACGATGGAGTCCATGACGTTGGTGGTGCGGCGGACGTGGTCCAGCAGCGCCTGCTCGAAGTCCAGCACGTCGGCGACCTCGACCTCGTCGAGGTGGCCGTTGGTGCCGGCCCAGATCGACACGACCTGGTCCTCGACCGGGTACGGGGTGTACTGCTTCTGCTTCAGCAGCTCCATCAGGCGCGCGCCGCGGGTCAGCTGCTGGCGCGAGGCCGGGTCGAGGTCCGAGGCGAACATCGCGAAGGCCTGCATCGACCGGTAGGAGGCCAACTCCAGCTTCAGCGTGCCGGAGACCTTCTTCATCGCCTTCACCTGCGCGGCGCCGCCGACGCGGGACACCGAGATGCCCACGTCCACGGCCGGGCGCTGGTTGGCGTTGAACAGGTCCGACTGCAGGAAGATCTGGCCGTCAGTGATCGAGATGACGTTGGTCGGGATGAAGGCCGAGACGTCGTTGGCCTTCGTCTCGATCATCGGCAGACCGGTCATCGACCCGGCGCCCAGCTCGTCCGAGAGCTTGGCGCAGCGCTCGAGCAGGCGGGAGTGCAGGTAGAAGACGTCGCCGGGGTAGGCCTCGCGTCCCGGCGGGCGGCGCAGCAGCAGCGACACGGCACGGTAGGCCTCTGCCTGCTTGGACAGGTCGTCGAAGACGATCAGCACGTGCTTGCCGCCGTACATCCAGTGCTGGCCGATGGCCGAGCCGGCGTAGGGGGCGAGGTACTTGATGCCCGCGGCCTCGGAGGCCGGAGCGGCGACGATCGTGGTGTACTCGAGCGCCCCGTTGTCCTCCAGGGTCTGGCGCACGCCGGCGATGGTCGAGGCCTTCTGCCCGACCGCCACGTAGATGCAGCGCACCTGCTTGTTGACGTCCCCGGACTCCCAGTTGGCGCGCTGGTTGAGGATGGCGTCGACGGCGATCGCCGTCTTGCCGGTCTGGCGGTCGCCGATGAGCAGCTGGCGCTGGCCGCGGCCGATCGGGATCATGGCGTCGATGGCCTTGATGCCCGTCTGCAGCGGCTCGTGCACCGACTTGCGCATGGTCACGCCGGGGGCCTGAAGCTCCAGGGCGCGGCGGCCCTCGGCCTCGATCGGGCCGAGGTCGTCGATGGGCATGCCCAGCGGGTCGACCACGCGACCGAGGTAGGCGTCGCCCACGGGCACGGAGAGGACCTCCCCGGTGCGCTGGACCTCCTGGCCCTCCTCGATGCCGCGGAAGTCGCCGAGGATCACGACGCCGATGTCGCGGGTGTCGAGGTTCTGCGCGAGGCCCAGCACGCCGTTCTCGAAGCGCAGCAGCTCGTTGGCCATGACCGAGGGCAGGCCCTCGACGCGGGCGATGCCGTCGGAGGCGCTGCTGACGCGGCCGACCTCGGTTCGTTCTGCGGTGCCGGGCTCGTAGGACGCGGCGAATTCGCTCAGCGCGCTACGGACGTCGTCGGCATTGATGGTGACTTCGGACATGTCCTGTCCCTGCTCTCCTAGTTCGTGATCACTGCGTCGGCGGTGACCGTGAGTCCATTGTCGTGGCGGAACGCTGCGCCGGTCCACCGGCCGGTGCCGTCCGGCCGGCGGGGCGGTGCCCCCGCCACGGCGGCGTGCGAGCCTCGGCTCAGGCGCCGATCCGCTGGCGCAGCGCGTCGAGGCGGGCCGCGACGGAACCGTCGATGACCTCCTCGCCCACCTGCACCTTGAGCCCGCCGATCAGCGCCGGATCGACGTCGACCGTGAGCTTGAGGTCCTTGCCGTACAGCGTGTTGAGCTGGTGCTGCAGGCGGGCCCGCTGCTCGTCGGTCAGCGGGCGGGAGGTGCTCACGTGGGCGATCCAGCGCTGGCGGCGCGCCGCGACCTCTTCCGCGAAGCGCTCCACGAGACGGCCCACCAGGGCGCCGCGCGGCGAGAGCGCGGCCTGCTCCAGGAGCAGCAGCGCCTCCTCCGAGGCGCCCGGGCTGAGCCGGCGGGTGAGCTGGGTCCTCGCCTCGACGTCCGCGCGCGGATCGCTGAGCGCCCGCTGCAGCTCGTGCGAGCCGTCCAGGACGGTCTTGAAGGCGATGAGCTGGTCGACGACCTGCTCGAGGCCCTCGAGGCCGGCCCGGTTCTCCGCGGACGCCGCGGTGAGGACCACCCCGGCGTGCTCCAGGCCGTCGGCGAACTCGCGGTCGTCGCCCCAGCGCCGGGCGGTCATCCCGGCGACGATCTCCACGGCGTCCGGGGAGACCTTGCCGGTGAACAGCCGGCGGACCACCTGGGCCCGCTGCTCCCCCGAGTACGAGGGGTCCACGAGCGCCCGGCGCACGGGTCCGTTCTCGTCGAGGACGGCCAGCACGGCGAACAGCTCGCGCGCGAGCGCGGGGCTGGCAGAGCCGGCCCAGCGCTCGGCGTCGGCGGTGGCCTGCTGACGGTATTCGTTCGCTGCGTCTGTCATTACCGCGCTGCACCCGCGTTCCGCTGCTGCTCCGACTCGAGGTCGGCGAGGAAGCGGTCGACGACCCGGCCGGCGCGGGCGTCGTCGTCGAGGGTCTCCCCCACGATCTTCGACGCCAGCGTGGTGGCCAGCGCGCCCACCTCGTTGCGCAGCGAGACCACGGCGGCCGAGCGCTCCGCCTCGATGGTCCGGTGCGCGTTCTCGGTGATGCGCGCGGACTCGGCGTTGGCCCGGTCCTTGAAGTCCGCCAGGATCTTCTCGCCCTCCAGGCGGGCCTCCTCGCGGATCTTCTGCGCCTCCAGGCGCGCGCTCTCGAGCTGCTGGTTGTACTCGTCACGCGCGGCGGCGGCCTCGGCCTGCGCGGCCTTCGCCTTCGCGAGACCGCCCTCGATGGCCTCGGTGCGCTCCTGGTAGACCCGCTCGAAGGCCGGCACGACGAACTTGACGACCAGGAAGAGCAGGATCAGGAACCCGATGCCGGTGATCAGCATTTCCCAGACATTGGGGAAGAGGGGGTTCGCCCCTTCCTCGGCTGCCAGCAACAGTGTCATGTTCGCGATTCCTGTTCTCTAGGAAGGACTTGTACGGGGTACGCCACTCAGGCGATGAACGCGAGCACGAAGCCCAGAATCGCGAGCGCCTCGACCACGGCGAAGCCGAAGAACAGCATCGGCTGCAGCACGCGCTGCGACTCCGGCTGGCGGGCGACGGACTGCATGTACGCGGCGAAGATCAGACCCACGCCGATGCCACCGCCGATGGCAGCCAGACCGTAACCAATAGCGCTGAGCGAACCAGTCATGAGGGGTGTTTCCTTTCTAGGTGCCCGGGGGCCGGGCGTCGTAGCCGTGTCGGCTCTGAACAGTTGGAGGATGGAGCTGGGGTGTCCGGCCGGGGCCGGACGGGGGCTCCGCCGGGGTCAGTGGCCCTCTTGCAGGGCGCCCTGGACGTAGACGGCGAAGAGGAGGGTGAAGATGTAGGCCTGGAGGACCTGGATGAGGATCTCCAGGAAGTAGATGAAGATGCCCAGCACGGTGGATCCGACGGAGACGATGCTCAGCAGCCCGCCCTGGGTCAGCAGGTACGCGGTCATCGAGGCCGCGACCATGAGCGCCAGGTGACCGGCGAACATCGTGGCGAACACACGCAGGGCGTGGGTGACCGGGCGGATGATCAGGTTCGAGAGGAACTCGATCGGGATCAGGAAGATGTACAGCGCCTTCGGGACGTCCGGCGGCATGGTCATCTTCCCCATGAACCCGCCGAGGCCGTGGCGCTTGATCCCCATGAACACCCAGGTGACGTAGGCGATGCCGGCCAGCACGTAGGCGGAGCCCGCGTAGGAGAGCGTCGGCAGCTGCAGGATCGGGATCGAGCCGAAGAGGTTGTTCACGAGGATGAAGAAGAAGAACGTGAACAGCAGCGGGACGTAGGGGCGGAACTCCTTCTCGCCGATGATGTCCCGGCCGAGGTGGTTGCGGACGAAGCCGTAGCCGCTCTCCCCGAGGTACTGGGCCTTCGAGGGGACGAGCGCGCGGCGGCGGATGGCCCACATGAAGAAGCCGGCGATCAGGACGACCGACAGGAGGACCAGCAGCATCTGCTTGCCGAACTCGAAGGTGCCCAGCTCGAAGAACGGAGGCAGGTGCATCTCATCGACGGTCGGGGCGGTGAATCCTCCGGTGGCGGGAAGCCTGAGGGCGGCGTTCAATGCGGGTCCTTTCTGCAGTGCTCTGGCCGGTTGTCACGGTCGGGGCGCCGAGTCCGGGCCGGACTGGTGCGGGTTGGGAGGATCAGCTCCGTCGGAGGCCTGGCTGCGACGGAGCCCCTCCTGCATGTGGAGGTACACGACGTAGATCCCGGAGGCGGCACCGATGCACGCGCCCAGGACCACGATCCACCGGGTTCCCAGCACGCGATCCGCACCCCACCCTACCAAACTCCAGAACCCCATCCCGATCACCACGTAGAGGAGTGTCGTGAGGCCGCCGGACAGGCCGCCGCCCTCCACGAGCTCCCCCGCGGTGCGCAGTCCCCGACCCCGGGCGGGCCCGTCCCGGCCGTGTTCCTCCGCGCCTGCCGGGCCCTCCTCCGGGGCCGGTCCGGGCGGGTCCGCGGGGCCGCCGGTCGTGCCGTCGCGGTCATCCGTGCTCATGGCGCTCGGTCCTCCTGTCGTCGTGCGCCGGGGCCCCGGCGGACCGCGCGGACCCGTCGTGCCGGTTGCCGTGCGGGTCCGCGCCCGGGTCCCCGGGCACGCCCGGCTCGCGGCGCCCGTGGAGGTCCTGCTGCGGGTTCCCCTGCGGGTCCTGCCGCGGGTCCTCCTGCCGGGCGCGCAGCACCGAGCCGAGGGCCGCGCGGGTCCGCCGGGCGCTCGTGCGCCCGGCCAGGACCAGGGACACGGCCAGCGCCCCCAGCAGGCCTGCGGCGAGCCAGCCCGGGGACAGCCAGGGCGGGGCGGGCACGGTCAGCAGCACCCAGCCGAGCACGAACACCTTCAGCACGTAGCTCAGCGCCAGGGCGGGGGCCGCCACGGGGCCCGGGGCGCCCGCGGTCGCCCGGGCCACGAGCAGGGTGATCAGGTGGCTCGCGACGATCAGCCCGGCCCCGGCCAGGGCGCTGAGCGCGGGCCCGCTCACCGCGGGGCCCGGGTCCGGCGGCGCGCGCCGCGGCGGACGAGCAGCTCCGGCAGCACGAGGTAGAGCCCCAGCACGGCCAAGACGAACGCGCCCGCGAGCACCGTGGCCGTGGGCCCGGTGCGCAGGCCCAGGACCGAGACCACGCTGACGAGGACGGTGACGCCCGTGACGACGAGGGAGGAGCCCACGTGGGAGAGCCCGGCGTCGGTGAGCCGCTGGTACACGTGCGAGCGGTGCGGGCGGTACCAGTCCTCCCCCGCCCGGACGCGGCGGAGCAGGGTCACGGCGGTGTCGGCGACGTAGACGGCCAGCGGTGGCAGGAGGTACTCGACGTAGACGCCGGAGAGGAACGCGGCCACCGCGATGCCGGCCAGGCACCCGCCCAGCAGGTAGGAGCCGACGTCGCCGAGGAAGACGGTGCCGCGGCCCAGGTTCCACGGCAGGAACCCGGCGAAGCCCCCGGCCACGGCCAGGCCGGCGGCGACCATCCAGGTCAGGTCGTTGGAGGCGCCGGCCCAGGCGTAGAGCAGTCCGGCGGCCAGCCCGTGCAGCCCGGAGATCCCGTTGATCCCGTCCATGAAGTTGGCCATGTTGACGTAGGCGGCGATCGCCAGGGTGCCCACGGGCAGCCACCACACCGAGGTGCCGAGCACGCCCACCAGCACGCCGGTGGCGGCCAGCCCGATGCCCAGCTGCGCGGCCAGGCGCCCCCGCACGGACACCCCCCGGTAGTCCTCGACCCACCCGAGGGCCGCGCACAGCGCGGCGACCGCGAGCACGACCAGCGCCACCGACCGGTCGACCTCCACCGCCCCGGCCAGCAGGGCGCCGCCGTAGGCCAGGAGCACGGCCACGGCCACCGCCAGGCCCATGCCGCGCACCACGGTGCGCTGGTGGGAGGAGCGTTCGTTGGGCACGTCCAGCACGCCCCAGCGCGCGAGCAGCGGTTTGACCACCAGGGGCAGCAACAGGCTCAGCACGAGGGCGGGGGCCCCGACCGTCAGGACGAGCTCGCCGAGCCGGCGCAGCTCCTCCGGGTCCGGTGCGGCTCCGGGGTCGGTGAGGTCCAGCCCGGCCGGACGCAGCACGGGCAGCGGCGCGGCGGCGCTCACGACGCCCTCCCGGAGGGGCTGCGCGGGCGCTGCACGGAGGTGGGCGGCGGCTGGGTGGAGGGCCGCACCACGGGGACCGTGCCGGTGTAGACCATCCCGCCGCGCACCTTCCAGGTGTGCCGGTCCAGCTGGGCCGGGTCCAGGCGGTCGGCGCGGGCGTGGGAGATCTTGGGGTGGAACGGCCGCTCGTCCGTCTCGCCGAGGCCGATCAGGTCCTCGTGCAGCTTCTCCCCCGGGCGCAGTCCGGTGATCTCGATCTCGACGTCCTCCCGTCCGCTCATCACGCGCAGCCGCTCGGCGATGTCCATGATCCGCACGGGCTCGCCCATGTCCAGGATCAGCACCTCCCCGCCCCGGGCGATCGCCCCGGCCTGGATGACGAGCTGGCAGGCCTCCGGGATGGTCATGAAGTACCGGGTGGCCTCGGGGTCGGTCACCGTGATGGGGCCGCCCTGCCGGATCTGCTCGGTGAACAGGGGCAGCATCGAGCCGCGGGAGCCGAAGACGTTGCCGAAGCGCACGGACGCGTACCGGCGCCCGGTCCGGTCCGCCATCCAGGCGGTGAGCTTCTCGGCCACGCGCTTGGAGTGGCCCAGTGCCGTGGTGGGGTTGGCGGCCTTGTCCGTGGAGATGTTCACGAACACCTCGACCTCCGCCTCCTCCGCGGCCTGCAGCACGTTGAGGGTGCCCAGGACGTTGGTCTTCCACGCCTCGTCCGGGTACTGCTCGAGCAGCGACACGTGCTTGAGGGCCGCCGCGTGGAAGACGACCTCCGGGCGCCGGTCGCGGAAGATCGCCCCGACGGACTCGGGGTCGCGGATGTCGGCGAGGACCGTGTCGCGCCCGTCGAGCAGGCCGCGACCGGTGATGGAGATCTGCGTGCCCTGCAGCGCCGACTCGTCGCGGTCCACCATGATCAGCTCCGCGGGCTCGAAGCCCACCAGCTGGCGGCACAGCTCCGAGCCGATGGAGCCGCCCGCGCCCGTGACCAGGACGCGCCGGCCCGTGACGTAGCCGGCGATCTCCTCCAGGTCGATGTCCACCGGGCGGCGGCCGATGAGGTCCTCCATGCTGATGTCCCGGAAGTCCACGGCCTTGTGCTTGGCGGTGAGCACCTCGCCCAGCGGGGGCATGGTCATGACCCGGATCCCGGTGCCGGCCACGGCGTCGGCCACGCGGTGCATGAGCCGGGGCTCGGGGCTGGACATCGCCACGATCAGCACGGAGGCCCGGGTGCGGGCCATCACGTCGCGGACGTCGTGCAGGGTGCCCAGCACCGGCACCGAGGAGATGCGCAGGTGCTTCTTCGCGGGGTCGTCGTCGAGCAGGGCCACGGGCAGGAAGTCGGAGTTCGGGTCCTGCATCATCCGGTGCACCAGGAACGTCCCGAGGTAGCCGGCACCGTAGATCACCACGTGCTGGGCGGCGGCGCCCGGCCGGGCCGAGGCCTCCTGGTACATCCGCTTCAGGTACCGGAAGGCGGCCATGAACAAGCACGCGAACGGGAAGGCGATCAGGGCGGTGGAGCGGGGGATGCCGATGCTCGTGCCCACCACCAGGAGCAGCACCTGGAGCACCGCCGTGACGATGAGCGTGACGACCACGAGCAGCTTGGCCTCGTCGAAGCTGCCGAAGGAGTAGCGCCCCTTGTACAGGGCGAAGGAGAAGCCCACGACGAGCTGGGCGGCCACCGCCACGGCGGACACGACGAGCAGCCCCGGCACGGTGATGAACTGCAGGGCCATCTCGTAGCGCAGCACCAGGGCCAGCACGAGCGCCACGATCCAGGCGGCGGAGTCCAGGAGCATCTGGATCCACAGCCACGCCACCGGCTTCTCCGGGGACCCCGGCGGGGCCGGGAGCGCGGACGCCCCGGCGCGGGGGGTGCGCTCGGGCTCACCACTCATCGAGTCGTTCCTTTCGTGGTCGGGGCCGCTCGCGGTCGGAGCCGGCGGGCGGGGCGCAGGGCCCGCGGTCACCGGCGGCCGGTCCCGGCCATGGCCCGGTAGGCGAGCTCCCGGAGCCGGGTGGGGACGAAGCGGTACCCCGCGCGGACCCCGACGTTCACGGCCCATTGTAGGAAGCCGACGTGCCCGGACCGCAGCAGGCGGGCCTGCAGGGCCAGGTCGGCCCGGAACATCCGCATGCCGCCGCGGCGCTCGTAGGCCCCCGCCGAGACGCGGTAGCCCACCAGCGGCTCGGCCACGTTGCGCAGGTCCGCCCCCGCCCGCAGCAGCCGGACCCACAGCCAGTAGTCCTCCGCCAGCGGCACGTCCTCGTAGCCGCCCACGGCCGTCACGGCGGAGCGCCGGAACACCACGGACGGGTGGCTGAGCGGGTTGCGCCGCCGGGAGACCGCCAGGATCCGGTCCTGCCCCACCGGGGCCCGCCGCAGCGCGAGCGGGCGGGCCTCGTCCTCTCCGATCTCGTGCATCGAGGAGCCGACCACGTCGGCGCCCGCCTCGATCACCGGCAGCTGCACGGCGAAGCGGCGGGGGTAGGAGACGTCGTCGGCGTCCATCCGCGCCACGACGTCGTGCCGGCACCGGGCCAGGCCCGCGCTCAGGGCGGCGGTGAGCCCCTCGTTGCGCTCGAGGTCGACCCGCACCACGGGCACGGGCAGCTCCCGGGCGAGCCGGCCCAGCTCCGCCTCGAGGGGCGCGGGGACCGGGCCGTCGCGCACGAGGACGAGCTCCGCCGGTGGACGCTGCTGCTCCACCGTGGTCGACTCCGCGGCCCGGCGCAGCCGTTCGGGCGTGTCGCCGCGGTACACGGGCATCAGGACGGAGAACTGGGGCACCGCCGCGGGGGTCGCCGTCACCGCGGCCCGCCGAAGCCCCGGCCGCGCATCCCGCCGACGTAGCGGCCGGCCCAGGACACCAGGCCGCGCACGTCCCGGCGGCGCAGGTAGTACAGGGGGTAGCCGACGAGATCGGCCGCGAGCTGCACCGGCCGCTTGTAGCGCCAGGTGGTCCAGCCGCGGTTGCGGAAGAAGTGCGCCCGCTTGAACGCGGTCTCCGGCACCACGACCTTGAGCCGGCCCGGGATCACCACGTGCTCCTCGGCCCAGCCCGGCGGGTGGGCCACCGCCGCCCGGGTGGTGGTGCCGAACGGCAGGCCGGAGCGGCGCAGCCGGACCAGGAAGTCCACCTCGTCCCCGCGCAGGAACAGCTTGAGGTCCGGCAGCCCCACCCGGAAGAACACGTCCTCGGCCACGAGCGCGCCGTTGAAGAAGGTGGCGTACCCGGGCAGGAAGCCCAGCGGCTCGAGGTCGGAGCGGGCGTGCGTGAGCCGCCCGTCCAGCCGGTAGGAGAACGCCAGGGCGGTGTGGTCCTGCGGGGCGACGATCAGCGGCGAGATCACGGCGAGCTCCCGCCGCGCGGCCTCCTCCAGGAGGATCTCCAGGCAATCGGGCTGCTCCGGGCGGGCGTCGTCGTCCATGAGCCACACCCGGTCCGCGCCGGTGGCCAGCGCGGTGAGGATCGCGAGGGAGAACCCGCCGGCGCCGCCCAGGTTGGCCAGGGACCGCACGTGGTGCAGCGCGAACCGGCCGCCGACCGCCTCCTCGAGCGCGTCCCGCGGCACCGCCTCGCGGCCCGCGTCGACCAGGCACAGCGACGCGACCGGCACCGTCTGCGCCCGCAGCGCCGCCACCAGGGTCAGCACGTCCTCGTGCCGGTCCTGGGTCACGCAGGCCACCGCCACCGTGGGCGTGGGGTCGGACGGCATGCGGATCCTCCAGGTGCGGTAGCGGGCTCCGGCGCGGCAGGGTGCCGGGGTGGGCGCCGGATCGTGCCGAGTCTAGCAACCGGGCGCGGCCGGGGCCGGTCTGTACGATGAGCCCAGGGGCTCCGGCCCGGACGACGGCGACCGGCGCAGACCGGCGGGAAGGAAGCACCGTGACATCGACGACGTGGGCAGTCCTGGGAGCGACGGGGTTCGTGGGCTCCGCGACCGTGGCCCGGCTGCAGGCGGACGGCCAGACGGTGGTCCCGGTCTCCGCCCCCCGCCTGGCGTCCGGCGCGCACACCGTCCACCACCTGCTGGAGCAGGCCGGGCGCCTCGAGTCGGTGATCGACTACCTCGCAGAGTCCTTCGCAGGGGCCCACGTGGTCGTCAACGCCGCCGGCCTCGCCGCGCCGGACCAGACGCACGAGGAATCGCTGCTGGGCGCCAACGCGCTGCTGCCGGTGCTCGTGGCCCTCGCCGCCCGCCGCACGAGCGTGCGGCGTGTCGTGCACCTCAGCAGCGCCGCCGTCCAGGGCGACATCGACGTCCTGGACGAGACGCCCACGGTGCGGCCCTTCTCCCCCTACTCCTTCTCCAAGGCGCTCGGTGAGAGCGCCCTGCTGAAGCTGCGCCGGGACTGGGCCGCCGAGCCGGGGGGCCCCGCCCTCACGGCGCTGCGCGCCACCTCGGTGCAGGGCTCGGGCCGGCGCACCACCGCGCGGCTGGCCCGCTTCGCGTCCTCGCGGCTGAGCTCCGTGGCCGGCGACGGCTCCGCGCCCACGCCGGTCAGCTCCGTGCACGCCCTGGCGGAGTTCGTCTCCCGCGCCGGGCGCCACCCCGGGGAGCTGCCCCCGGTCCTGCTGCAGCCCTGGGAGGGGGCGACCACCGCCTCGATCCTGCGGGACGCCGGCCGCCGGGAGCCGCTGCACCTCCCGGCGCTGCTGTGCCGGGCCGCGGTGGACACCGGCTTCGCCGTGTCCGGCCTGGCCGGCAACCGCTGGCACGGGCTCGTGCGCCGGCTGGAGGTCACCTGGTTCGGGCAGCGCCAGGTGCGCGGCTGGGCCGAGGAGCACGGCGAGCTGCCGGAGCCGCGGATCACCGAGGTGCTGCGCCAGGCCCACCTGGCCGTCGGCCGGCGCTGAGCCGGCGCCGGGGACCGTCCGGTCCCCGGGTCCGCCGGCGGCCGCGCAGGGTGCGCTCCGGCGGCCCGCACGCGGGGATGCGGCGCTCCGCCGGCCCG
>NZ_LDNX01000039.1:0-40058 GCF_001027955.1 Kocuria sp. SM24M-10
GGCTGTCAGAGCGGCGGCCGAGCTGCGGTCGCAGTCCCCGACGGCTCGCGACGTTCCCACGGGGGACATCGAGCAGCTGACCGGCGTCGAGCCCGGAACTGGCGGCGAGTTCTCCGGGGGCAGCCAAGCACATCATGCCGGCTCTCGGAGCCCGGCCGGTCGACGGGCTCACCCGCGCCGACGTCGCGTCCTGGTACAACGCCCTGGAGGCGGCGCTCGAGACGCGCAGTCCGCCCAGGCCCTGCTGTCGACGGCATCGACGACAGCGGTCGGAAATCAGGCCCTTCACAGATGAGCATGGGTCGGTGCTTTCCGCCACGTCCGGTGGCCGCCGGCGGCAAGCAGGGCGCGAAGCCGGTAGTTCTCGAAGTTCCGGAAGCCGCGGGCGACCCTGCGCATCGTCTCGATGACGCCGTTGATCGCCTCTGTGGGGCCGTTGGATGCCCCGTCGGTGTCGAAGTAGGACAGGATCGCCGACCGCCACCTCCGCAGCGTGCGGCCCAGCCGGGCGACCTCTGGAATCGGGCAGGTCGGGAACAAGGCAAGGATCTCGGCGACGAGCCGGCGTCCGTGCTCGGGACGGGCGTGGTAGACGGCGCGCAGCTTCTGGTAGCAGTGCCAGGCGAGGGTGACCTCGTGGTGCGGGTCCCCGGCCGCCAGCTTCGCGTTCAGCCGGGTGATCTGCTTGGCGGTGAGGTGCTCGGCACCGATCTGCAGAGTCCGGCGGATGCCGTAGAGCGGGTCTCCGGAACGCCCGCGGTGGCCCAAGGTGTCCTGCTGCACCCTGCGGCGCACCTCGTCGACGACCTGCCCACCGAGCTTCACGACATGGAAGGCGTCCAGGACGGTGATCGCCTCAGGGAGCTCGTCGCGGATCGCGTTGGCGTAGCCGTGGAACGGGTCCAGCGTCGCCGTGCGGATTCCGCTCGTGAACCCCGGACCCTGCTCGGTGAGCCAGTCGCCGTAGGCCGCCCCGGTGCGGCCCTTGACCAGGTCCAACAGCCGTGCCCGAGGCCGGCCGTCCTCACCGCGGGAGTGGTCCACGATGCCGGTGACCAGCCCGGTGCCGGGCGGACCGACGTGGCGCCAGACGTGCTCGTCGACCCCGAGGGCGTTGACCCCGGCCAGCCGGTCCTCGGCGGCCAACTGGTCCTCGATGACCGGGGTGATGGCGTCCCAGACGGTGTTCCAGGCGACCCCGAGCATGTCCGCCAGGGCCGAGACCGCGATGTCATGGGCGCGTAGCTGAGCCACGGCCCAAGCGATCGCCCGGGTGGTGAGCTTGCCCCGAGGCGCGGCCAGCTCGTGGACCTCGCTGAACGTCAACGCATCGCAGGCGTCCTCGAGGCATCGGTAGGTCCTCTTGTGCCACACCACCCGAACCGGCACTCCGGCGCAGGGCAAGTCGTGGAGCAGAACCTTCCGCCGGCCGTGGCCGGTGGCAAGCACCCCGCAGGAAGGGCACCCGGTCAGCGACGGCACGGTCTCGACGGCCAGGTTGAACGAGCGTGGACCACGTTCGACGGCGAGCACGTGGACGTCGGGCAGGTCAAAGAGCGTGCAGGCAGGCGCGCACGTAGCATGGAGCATGTCGAGGCCTTCGAGGATGGTTGGATTCAGCACCCCCATCCTGGAGGCCTCGACCTCTACCCAGACCTCACAACACACCCCTCGAGACGCCCACGCGCACACCGCTACCCATGCTCATCTGTGAAGGGCCAGTTATGCACGTGGCACGGTGAGATCTTGGGCCTTGGTCGGGGCTCTGCGTATGGGGCCGTTGTTACTGATTGGGTCAGCAGGGGCGGTTCCCGGCGGCGGCCAGGGGGCTGCGGGGCCGGTAGCCGACCTGTCGCCCTGGCAACTCAGGGCATGGTCGCTGATGTCTTGCCCCTGCCTGATGCACAGGACCAATGCGCTCCTGCAACGGCTTGATACAGCTCACCCGCCCCCCACTCGACACATCACGCCCCCCAGTCCATGCATATCGCTCTACGTGCGAGACACTTGTTGTGGTGGCGGCTCGAAGGCGCCTGACCAACTCAGCGAGGAGGCGACGTGGCGTTCGTTCGGACAACATCAAGCGGAACCAGTCATGCTTCACCGGGCGAGCTGTACCGAGACTTGCCACGTCGGCCCGGGGCGGTCCCTGGCCTGTGGGCACACCAGTCGGAGATGCTCAAGACCTTCACGTCTCATGCGAACAAGCCCGATGTTGCTCTTGAACTGCCCACGGGGACCGGCAAGACGTTAACCGGTCTGCTCATCGCGGAGTGGACGCGGCGCCGGCGCCGCGCGCGGGTGATTTACGCGTGTCCGACGCAGCAGCTGGCTCGTCAGGTCGCCGTTGCCGCTTACCGCGAGGGTATCGACACGGCCGTACTCGTGGGGCGGCACACCGAGTGGCCGGATCCAGCACACACAGCGTACGAGGCAGCCGACGCAATCGCGGTCACCACGTACAGCAGCATCTTTAACAGCAGGCCGCGTCTGGCTGCAGCCGACCTGATTTTGTTTGATGACGCACACGCCGGTGAGCAGTACGTCGGTGAGGCATACAGCGTGGACATCGGCCGCTGGAGGTGCCCGTTTGAGTACACCACCGTCCTCGAGGCAATCGCGCCCGCCCTCGACGGTGTCTTCCTGGAACGCCTTCGCGACGAACAACCAGATCCCAGCATCGGCAACGACGTACGGCTGGTGGTGCCCCTTCGGCAACCCGGCATGGTGAACAAGCTCGATGGCGCTCTGCGATCCTTCTCGGCACCGCATAGCTACAGATACGCGATGATCCGGGCCGGTCTGGCCTCGTGCTTGGTGTACGTCGCGTACTCGGGAATTTTGATCCGCCCGTACCTTCCCCCCACTCATCAGAACCATCTGTTTTCCGGCGCACGGCAGCGGGTTTATCTGTCCGCGACGCTGGGAGAGGGCGGCGAACTTGAACGGGCGTTCGGCCGGGCTGGGATTCTGCGGCTTGAGCAACCGGATGAGAGCACGGCACCACGCTACGGCCGGCGGTTTTTCGTCTTTCCGGAGTTCGTCGAGGGCGCCGATCCAGCCGGGTTGAGCCGCGCCGTTGTGGCGGAGGCAGGAAAGGCGCTCATCCTTGCGCCTCGCACGGAGATCGCGATGGCCGATGCTTCAGCGCTGGCTCAACCGGGGTGGCCGGTGTGGGGCATCGATCAGGTGGCTGAAGGCATGGGCGCGTTCGCAAGGTTGGACCACGGAGTTTGTGGCTTGGCAGCACGATATGACGGCCTGGACCTGCCCGGAGATGCGTGCCGCGCTGTGGCCTTGGATGGCGTGCCGGATCAAGACAACCTCCAAGAGAGATTCCTTCAATCGCGCGCACGTGCGGGAGCGGCCTTGGCCTCCCGTGTGCGCACCCGGGTGATTCAGGGCGCGGGGCGGTGCACGCGAGGTCCTGGTGACACAGCCATCGTGCTCGTTCTCAGTGCTGATCTTTCTAGGTACCTCACCCGTCCCGAAGTCGTTGCGGCTCTTGATTCAGAATTGCAAGCAGAGCTCCGGTTCGGGCGCGAAAATTCCCAGGTAGCAACGGACAGGGACGTGCTTAGCAACGTGCGGGCGTTTCTCCACCAGGACACGGACGAAAGCTGGCGCACACAGGCAGAGCCTGCTCTGACTGACTACCGCCACGAAATGCCACAGCACATGCCCGATGGCACGGCCGCGTTGTCCTCCTGCGTTGAGGAAGAGATCCAGGCATGGGCGGCAGCCACCATCGGAGCCTGGGGTGACGCGTCGCGGCATGCCCATGAGGTTGCCCGCCTCGCCGGCACAGGAGGCTCAGCAACCGCCGGCTACCGTGCGTACTGGCTCTACCTTGAAGCAGTCTGGGCCGATCAGGCCGCGGAGCAGACCAATGACGCCGGTGGTCGTGCAGCAGCGCAGGGGCTCGTTCAGCGTGCAGAGCAGGTTATGGGCCTGGGATCGTGGGTCCGTCAGATGGCGCCGTTGCCCGCGATGCAGCGTTCCGCCCTCAGCGCCGTGGACGCCGTGGCCGTCAACACGGTAGCCACCGCCCTGAGTGCCGGAGTTAACCAAGGGAAGGTCCGCCGGCGCTTGGGCGAGATGCACGATGGACTCGACCAACGTGATCCCAGCAAGTACGAACCCGCGCTGACCCAGCTCGGGGAGCTGGTCGGTGCGACAGCCTCCAAGCCACCGACTGCAGGGCGGTGCGACTCGATGTGGTGTTGGGGGAACGAGCTATGGCTGGCGCTGGAAGCCAAAAGCGATCACGAGCCCACCGGAGTGGTGCCGCATAAGGACATTCGGCAAGCTAATGACCAGCTGAGACTGCTCGCCACGGACCGGGGCGTAGACACCGCCCCTACCGACAGTGCGACGATCCTCATCTCCCCCAAGCCCGGCATCCACGATGACGGGATCAAGGGCGCGGAGTGCCACGTACACCTGATCGCCCCGTCGACCATGGCCGAGGTCGCCTTCGATGTCGGATCGGCGTGGGAGGAGCTACTGACCAAAAGCGCGGATAGGACCGTGCCGGAGCTACGCCGCCTAGTCGGTGACACCTTTACTGCTCGCGGCGTTCTCCCCTCCCAGATTCATGAGCGACTCACCCATGACCCAGTCGCCGCTAAAGGCGCGTAAGCCCTGCCGCAGGCCCGTCGGGTGAGAGGAGCTACCCGTGCCGCCACCGGTCACAACCCCGGCCCCCGATGACCCGGGGATCGGTGAGGAGTGGGCCTATCGGCGCCGCGACGGAGCCCCGTCAGAGCGCGTGCTGGTCCACGGGGTGACCCGCACTGGACGGTCCGCCCGGCGCTTTGAGATCGAGTTCCTGGACGGCCCCCAGAGCGGCTCACGGGAGACGGTGCCCCGGGGGCGGTTGCGGGTCCCGTGGGAGCACGTCGGAGCCTACGAGGATTTGATGGCCCATTGGCAACGCCTGCGCGCGGCCGATGATCTCGATGAGGTCGAGAATAGCGCCGTGTCCCGGGTCTTCGAGTTGCTCATCCCGCTCGAGGTTGCCGAGCTGTGTCACGGGCCGGTGGAAAGCGCCGTGGAGGTCCACGATCCTGCCGGTCTGGAAACCCTGACCGGCGTCTCCCCCACCGCCTTGGCGGAGCAGCACGACTCCTTCCACCTGGAGGGCACCCTCATCCTGGGCCCTGCTGCGTCCCTGGTCATTGCCGAGCACGCCTGTCGGCGGCATCCTCGCCCCGTCCTGGACAGTGTGCTGGCCGATGAGGCAGAAGCCCGACAGAAGTCCAAGCGTGGCGGTACCGGCCCCACCGGCCAGGACGACGACCCCGTGCCCACGTCCCCCGAGCACGAGTACCGGTTCTACCGGGCGTATCACCGGCCCCGCCATGAGCTGCTCCGCCAGTGGTGCGGCCACCGGGCCGTCACCGCCCACGAACGCCTGCTGGCCGCCGAAGCGGAATGCCACCGCCTCGATGAACTGCTCGCCCGCACCCTTGACGCCCTCCGGGCCGCTGGCAGCACCGGCCTGGCCGATGGCTTGGAACGAGAGCACGAGACCGAGCGCATCACCGCCGACACCATTCGTCCGGTGCCCGAACGCCCCCTGCACCCCTCGGAGCTGCCCGTGCGTGAGGTACCGCACCGCCGGTGGTGGAGCTAAGACCTGAAGCACCGCTCGTAAGTGACGGGTGGGACCCTCTGCCGCCCTCGACTCCCCGGGAAATATGGGTCTGCCGGGCCCGTGGCCCACACACCGGAGTCGGCGCGTGTGAGAGCCTGACACCGTCCCCGGCCTCTCCCTGACGGAGTTCCCTTGAACGCTGCCCCTCCTGCTCCCCCTGTCCCGCACCGGCAGGAGGTCCCTGTCGTGGGGTCCTTCGCCCTCGCCGCGCAGCTGCGCATGACCGCGGCAGGGACCACCGCGCGGCTCACCGTGGCCCTACCCGCCGATGTCACCGTGACGGCCGCTGCGCTGGTGCCGGCGCTGCTGAGCCTGGGCCAACGCATCCTGCTCGACTACCGCCTCACCGGCCACCCGCTGCCCGAAGTGGAAGCCACAGCGGTGGAACGAGCCGAGAACGTGCCAACGGCCGCGACCGGATTCACCCTCAAGGTCACCAACGACCTGGCCACGAAGCACTCCAGCATCGTGGTGGACTCGGACCTCTTGTTAGGCAATGACGGCGGGATCCTGCTCATCGCCGCCACCTTGTTCGCCAGCGCCGACCACCTCCTAGAGACCGACGACCGCCCCACCGAGCGACGCACCCCGGCCGCAGGCCCCTCACCTCGACGTCGCGGCCGAGGTCGCCGTGGGAAGCGCTAACTCACCTGCGCGATCCGCACATAAAAAATTCTCGGGACAAGCCTCGGGCACGAGGCCTCGTCGCCGGAAACCGGACGGGGAGCACCCGGTGACAGGCTGACATCGCGTCCTCGGCACGGTGGCGCCCGAGACGCCCCGCGTCCAGCCTGGACCGCACTGGTCATCCCTTTGGCCCCCGACCACGAATCATGCTGGTAGTTGGCCCCGGCTCTCTACGAAAGCGGTGCGGGCACCCTCGGTAGATCGACGAGCCACGGGACCACCCACCCCATCCCGCCGCCCGTCCCCAGAAGAAAAGAACCCGGCCCACCAGCAACGGTGAGCCGGGTTCCTTCCTCGCCGACCAGGGGAAAGCCGCCCGCAACCGGTTCCCCCTCCCCTACCGGGGGCCGGTGTTATCGGTTGAGCTGTTGGGCGTAGGCGCGCACGGCGTTCTCGATCACGGCCCGTGCGGTGCCGTCGTGCTCGGTGAGCTCCTCGATCAGATCGGAGACATCCTGGGCCACCCGCACCCTGAGTTGGATCGTGGGTTCCCGGCGCGGCCGGCCCCGGCCCCGCTTGGGCGCAGCAGCCGCAGGTTCCGCCGCCGGCGCTGCCTGCACCGGCGGGGACGACACCACCGGTGCCGCGGGCTGGGGTGAGGTAGCGCGTGGGGGTGTGTAGTCGACCGGGTCGATGTGCTCATCCGGGGCCGGGCGAGGCCGGCGGCGTTGGAGTGAGGTGGGGCGCTCGGGCTTGTCGGTCATCGCAGCACCTTCTTCGCGATCGCGGTGTAGGCATCCAGCACCCGGGCGCCCTTGCGGTATTGGCCGTACCACTCCCCCGAGATCCGCACCTCTTGGACAATGGCCCGGTCCGGGATCAACGGCTCCAGGAACAACCCCGTGGCCCGCAGCTCCTCAAAGCTGGCCACGGCCGCCCGGCTCATGATCGTCTCCTTCACCCCGCCCACCACGATGCCGGCCTCCGTGAGGGTGTCCGGGGCGCCCAGCTACTGGCGGTGCCGGCGGAACTGAGCAACCGTGCGCCTCGCCCCTTCCACCCCGTCGATGCCGTCGCTGGTGGCGGTGGCGGCGTAGACCACGGTGTCCGCCGCGTTCAACGCCGACAGCGTCAGAGGCCCGCCCTGCCGGTTGGGGCAGTCAATGACCACCACATCGGCCGACAGGCCGGTCAGCGAGATTCTCAGCCGTAGCTCCGCATGGTCGGCTCGGTCGGCCTCTCGGTTGGAGACGTTGCGGGCCGAGAGAATCACCCGGAGGTTGGGATGCCATCCACTGGGCACCGCGAGGCTCTAGACAGCCGAAGAACGAATAGGCCAGCCATGTATGGGCTCAGCTTGGTACCACACAAGTACCACACTAGAGTGTACTAAGTATGGTACCACACTGGTACTAGTGCGGCACCAGGTTGGTGTTACTGTAGTGCCATGATCATTGTCTTTGGGCATCAGAAGGGCGGAACGGGCAAGTCGACCCTCACCGTCAACATGGCCGTTGAGTTGCAACGACAGGGAAAGGACGTGCTGCTGGTCGACGCTGACCCGACAATCCGCACGACCTCGAACTTCACTACTGACCGAGAGGAAGCAGGGCTCCCCTCGTTGCAGTCCGTGCAGAAGTCGGGATCACTGCATAAATTTCTGGAGGAGTTCCGACCCAAGTTCGATCACATCCTGGTCGACGTCCCAGGCAAGGACTCCAAAGAGATGCGTACAGCACTGACTGCAGCGGACATGCTGATCAGCCCCACACGCGCCACCCAAGCCGACCTTGATGCCGTGGCCGGCCTCCTGGAGACGGTAGAAGGGGCCCAAGACTTCAACGAGAACCTCAAGTCAATGCTGGTCCTCAACTTTGTCTCTTCCAACGTGTTCACCAAGGAACGAGAGGAAGCGCAGTCGTACCTCGAGGACTTCCCTCGAGTGCGACTTGCTCAAACCGTATTGCATCAGCGCAAGGCTTTCGCCGACTGCCTGGCCGACGGCAAGGGAGTCGTAGAGATGCGCGATGCCAAGGCCAAGGCCGAAATTCAACTGCTGACCCAGGAGGTCTTCTCATGGTGAGGAAACGCGGACCGATTGCCTCCAATCGAGAGGAAGAGATCGAGCGGTTTGCAGCGGCAGCCGAAGGCTCAGGTTCAGACACCCCCGATCAGGGACCACCCCTGAAGCCGTGGAAGCGGCGGGCGCGGAACGGAGCCAAGGTGAAGGGATACAACTTCCGGTTCAACAACACCCAGCATGCCTTGCTCAATTACGCCGCCGAAGCTGAGGACACTTCCCAGCAGAAGTTGATCGAAGAGCTCGTATGGCCCGTGCTTGAGGAGCGCTACGGCCAGAACGTGCCGCTCAAATAGTCTCCCCAACACCACATCGGTGTGGTACTGGTACCACATAAGTACCAACTTGGTGCCGTGTCGGCAGGAGTCGGCACGGCACCTTCATGCCCAGATGCTGCAATTGACACTTCCCAGCGAAAGCTTGATCAAAGGGCTCGTCAGGTCCGCATCCGAGAAGGGCTAGGGCCACAGGGAACTTTTCGCACCTTGTTTTATGCACCACACTGGTGTGGTTTTGGTACTACACCAGTACAATCCTGGTGCCGCACTGGTTACCGTTGGTGCGGCTCCTACATACCCAAATATCGCCGTAGGGCCGGACTAAACGCACGAACCATCGTCCCCAATCGGGTGGAGCGCGCGAAGTGACAGTCCCCGGAGATAGGCGGCGGGAGATCACCCGTCCTGATAGAGCAAAGGAGCCGTCATCCATAATCGGTACCACACTGGTACCAAATCTGTGTGGTACCAGTGTGGTACCGATATGGCACAAGCTACATGTCAGGAGCGCGCCCAGGACCCTTCAGGAAGTCTCCAGCGCCAAAGAGCACGTGGTGGATGCCGCGCCTTGACGCAGTGCCGGAGGTGGTGAGCGACCGATTAGCTGACGGTACGTAGCTCTGCCCAATCTGTGGTGTAGCGCGGGGAAAGATCTGCTTGGCGGTTCGCCCAAGGGGCAGGGGAGTGGGCGCCGAGGCGACCCAGGGCGAGGGCGCCGGCACCGAAGCGGCGGTTCACCGCGTCGATGAGCTCCCCGATGGGGGCGGGCTGATCCAGCACCCCGGGCAGGACGGGCACCGACCCCTCGGGGGCCAGGTCCATGCACAAAATGCCGGCGCGCATGTAGGACATGCCATGCATCAGCTTGGGCACCAGGGCTGCCCGGGCCGCGGCCACCAGGGGAGTGGGCTCGTTGGTGGGCACAGCCAGACGCACCTGGGTGGAGACATTGTGGGTGGGTCCGGGGCGGTACGGTGAAGTGGTGGCGAAGGCGGTGAGGCGCCCGGTGACTTCGCCTTCCTTTCGGAGTCGGCGGGAGGTGCGTTGGGCGAACTCAGCCACCGCAGCCCCGACGATCTCCGGATCCCAGATCGGGTCCGGGAACGACCGAGAGACCAGGATCTGCTGTTTGGTCGCGACCTCGTCCTCCACCGGGATGGCGGGGAAGCCGTTGAGCTCGAGCACGGTGCGCATCTGCACCACGGAGAACTTGTCCCGGATGGCCACCGGATCGGCATCGCGCAGGTCGGCAATGGTCTGGATCCCCATTGCCTCCAACCGCTTGGACAGCCGCCCGGCGATGCCCCAGACCTCGGTCACGGGCAGGGCCGCCATGAGCCGGTCCCAGTACCCGTCCGGGGCCTGGTCCCAGTGGACAATCCCACCGGTGGCGGGCAATTTCTTCGCGGTCTCGGTGGCGATCTTGGCCCGCGTCTTGGAGTTGGCGATCCCGATGCTCACGGGCAGCCCGATATTGCGGGCCACGGTGGCTTGCAGCCGGCGGGCCCATCGGACCTGCTCGGCTGGGGTGCCCTCGGGTGGGAGCAGGAAGCACTCGTCGATGGAGTACACCTCCTGGCCCATTGCGTGGCGGGCCAGCAGCAGCATCACCCGCTCCGACAGATCCGCGTAGAGCTGGTAGTTGGACGACCGTTTGATCAGCCCCCACCGGGCCGCGTCGGCGCGCAGCTAGAACCAGGGGTCACCCATCGTGATCCCCAGCGCCTTGGCCTCGGGGGAGCGGGCGACCACGCACCCGTCGTTGTTGGAGAGCACCACCAGCGGCTTGCCCGCCAGGGAGGGCTCGAAGAGCACCTCGCAGGAGGCGTAGAAGTTGTTCACGTCCACCAGGGCGATCACCACACACCACCACCCTCGTCAGTGGACGTGGCGGATGCCGTAGACCACCACACCCCAGACCACCAGCTCCGACAAAGACGGGACCTCCACATCCGGGTAGGCCGGGTTCTCCGGATGCCGCACCACCCGGCCCGGGTACACGTGCAGGGTCTTGATGGTCAAATCCCCGTCCAGGACCGCGATCACCACACTGCCATGCTTCGGCGTCAGGGAACGGTCCACGAGCACCTCGTCCCCGTGATAGATCCCGATGCCTTCCATCGAGTCCCCGGTGACGCGGAACAGGTAGGTGGAGGTCACATCGCGGATCAACACCTCGTTGAGGTCGATCCGCCCGTCGTCGAAGCTGTCCTGGGCGGGGGAGGGGAACCCGGCCGGGACCCGGACCAGGACCGCGTTCACCAGCACGGGATCATCAATGGCTAACGGCACGGGGGGTCTCATACCCGCCAGAATAAAACATATATTCGATACCAGGTGACCCAATCACAATCAACACGTACATAAATACGCACTGATCAGTACTCGTGCTCTGGAGTCTGGTCGTCGGCCCGGACACCCCAAGAACGGCACCCCCGGGCCCGGTGATGGTCCGTTCGGTGTGATCGGTGCAACATTTCGCATGATGTTGCCCCTGATCAGCGGCATCGCCCACAGTGGGGGAGGCGATGAGCGGGACCCGCCGGGGGGCGAGTCCCAGGTTCGACCTCAGATCTCCAGGCGCACCCCGCCGGGCAAGAGACAACGGGGTCCTGCCGGTGGAGGCGACCAGCGCGTGCGCCTGGCGGTCGATGATGGAGGCGGTCCCGGGCCGGGGGCCCGGGACCGCCTCCACCCACACTCCCCGCACCCGGAGACCACCACCGGTAGATTTTGGTCACCCCGGACGCAGCGGTGTCCTGCTCGGCAGTCCACTACCGCGGCCCCGTCGGGTGACTTCAGTGTCGTTACCCGTCCGCCAGACAGGCCATCGCCGCGAGAGCGACCCCAGGGGACGTGTGGTGTGTGGTTGGCGCGGGTGCATAGCCTGGCCGCAGCACGGGGGAGGGGAGCGTGGCATGTACGCACGGGTGAGTGCCTATGAGGGTGGGTATCCGCAGGACTACGACGCCGGCCTGCACGCCCTGCGCACGGAGGTCTTGCCTCAACTCCACGGGCTGCCCGGATACCGAGGTGCGGTGAGTCTGGTAGATCGTGCCACCGGCCGGAGCCTGTCGATCACCTACTGGGTCGATGAGCAGGCCTTGGTCGCCAGCCGGTCCACCGTGGAGGCGATCCGGGAGCGGGCCGCCGCGACCTCCGGCTCGCGCATCCTCGAGGTCACCGAGTACGAGGTCGGCTACACCGACCTCTCCACACCCCCGGACTTTCCCCCGCAGGCGCCCCGGCCGTGACCGGCAGTACCTCCGCCTGTTCCAGCGCCCGGACATGCCAGGGACCCGTCCCGCCCGCAGCTGAACCCGAGCTCACCGCGAGCCGCAGCAGGCAAGGACACCTCGCATCACTGCGTACCGGGGGCGCCGGCCCGCCGAGCAGCCTCGGCCACCCCGGCCGCGTAGGCGGCTGCGAATCGCTCCTTGAGCGGACGCCGCGCCGCCGACAGCTCGTCAGCCGGCCTAACGGCCACGCCCCCCGCCCCGGCACCCTCGGGGGCGGCTGCAGCAGCTTCCTGCCGGGCCGCATAACGGGCGGCGGCGGCCACCGCTTCGGCCCGGCGCTGTTCGGCCTCAGCCGCGGCGCGCTGGTCGGGGGAGCGGTGCGGGGTGCCGTCCTGGTGCGTCCAGGCCCGCAGGCGGGCGGCGAACCAGGCCCCGGGGTGCTCGATGCCGGTGAGAGCGTCGTGGGTGTAGCGCTGACCGTTAGGTGCCCAGTCCAGGGCGTGGAGCACATCGGCGATGGTCCAACCGGCCTGGAAGTGGGTCTTGGCCACCGAGACCACGTAGGCGGTGGTAATTCGTCGCAGCACCAGCGCATGGTGCTGCAGTTCCAACCCCGCGCAACGATAAGCCTGCTTCCAATTCGACCGGGCCGCCTCTACACTCAAAGGCCGAACCGTTGCATGAGCCGGCCACAGCGGATTTGTCCGCTGGGCCAGGGCGGCTTGGACTTCTAGCCGCTGCGCGGCGGCCTTGGCAGAGGGCCGCGGCGTAGCCGCGTCCTTCCGGGGAAGGCTCTCGCGCGCGTGCGGGGGAGGACATACCCCCTTCGGGGGGACCGGGCCGACATTTATATCCACAGCCTCAGCTGCCTCCTCTGGGGTGTTCTCGGCCGGTGTGGGCGCCGGCTTCGGGGGAGCGGGGACGATGAGGGCGTAGACGGGGGCCTCGCCCTGCTTCTTGCCCGTGGACCGCGGGGTGTAGCGAGCTGAGCGGCCGGTGGCCACCACCGCCAGCAGCCCCCAGTCCTTGAGCCGGCGGATCATCCGCCCGATGCTGTCCTCGTGCACACCGAGGCGCTCGGCCACCCATCCCCAGGTGGTGCGCCAGGTCTGTG
This sequence comes from Kocuria sp. SM24M-10, assembly GCF_001027955.1. Lineage (NCBI taxonomy): Bacteria > Bacillati > Actinomycetota > Actinomycetes > Micrococcales > Micrococcaceae > Kocuria > Kocuria sp. SM24M-10. Next base: position 12,998 of record NZ_LDNX01000039.1, read on the forward strand.
AGGCCGGGTCCTGCTGCACCGCGATGACCTCGACCAGAGCGGCCATATTGGCCCGGCCATCGGCACGCATCAGCTCCAGGGCCGGGTGCTCCAGGACGGCACGTTTCCACGCCACCACGTGCCGGGCCAACCGGCAGCCCTTGGGTACGGCGCGCAGCACCACGGCCTTGGAGCGTTCATAGGCCACCCGCACCCGCCGACGGTGCGACGGGAGCTCCGCAGGGGCCTCGAGGGCAGCGTCAGGGGCGGAGTGTGACCGAAAATCGGCGCGTTTGAGTGACGAGGGGTCCATTTGCGGACGCGCCTCAGGTACACTAGGGGACACAACAGTCCCCTGGTATTGGGTTCATGACAGATTCGATTCAGTTAGCTGTTGGAACGGCTGTCGCGAGTTTGGCGACCTGAGACAGCCGAATGACTTCGACGGCCCGCCCTGCCAGGCGGGTCGTCAGTCGTTTAAGCGGAATTAGCCAGCGGTAGGCGCGGCTCCTCCCTGTTGTCGAGCTTGTTGGACCTTCCAGCGTCGCGGTCGATCAAAGCGCCGATGTACTCGGCCATGCTGAGCCCCGCCTGATGCGATGCTTCGATCGCCGCGCGGTGCTGTTCTGGAGACACACGCGCCATCAGGGCCACCTTGTGGCCCTGCAACTTCGGCTGCTGGTACTCGGTCATGGGTCGATCATGGCATATCGACACTGCTACCGATAGCGGTATCAGGTGTGTCTCGGTGATTTTTCATTCCTCCGGTACACGAGGCAGGCAGCGATGGCTTAAGTCATCTACGGCCGGGCGCAAAGTACTGCGCGCCATGCACCCACCCTAATACATGTTGAACATGTTCAAGTTCCAGGTAGCCTGGAGGGTATGTCTTGGCTAGGGGGAACTGTTTCCCGTTCCGACTCCGATGTGCTGGCTGAGCTGCCGGATCATCTCACCTGGGAGGGTCTTCATCTGGAGGTGCAGCGTCGGCACGGCAAGCCCATCCACATCGAGCCAGCGCCGGCGGGGTTGGGTCAGGACGTCACGGGGCTGTGGTTGGAAAAGGCTGAGCGGTCCTGGATCTTCCATGCTGCCGGAGAGAGCGAGCTGCTGCGCCGGCACGTGATCCTGCACGAGTACGGACACATCCTCCTCATGCACGGTGGATGCGAGCTGACGCTGGGGAACGCCTTCGCACACATCGGGGGCTCCCGGCGGATCAAGACCCTTCTCGGCCGGTCCTCGACCTGGACGGCCCAGGAGATCGCGGCAGAGAACGCCGCCACGAGGTTGGCCGCCCGGCTGATCCAGCAGGTGGATCCTCTGCTTGAGGCCTTCTGATGAGCCTCGGAGCGGTGTTGAGTCTGCTCAAGGCCGTGGCGTTCCTCTTCGCCGCCGTGGCAGTGGTCGTTCGTCTGCCACGAGTGGCGCGGCGACATCGAGTGGACTTCGTGTGGGTGGGTACGGCGTTGGCGGCGCTGGCCTTCTCGGCCAACGGGGTCATGATTCCCGAACGGACCGTGGATGCGTGGCTGGGCGGGGAGAACATCTTCCACCTGATGCGCAACCTGCTCGCACTCAGCGCCGTATGGTGCCTGCGGGCGGCCCTCGTCCAGTCCCTGCAACGCCGGGACTGGAGCCGGTCGCGGACATTGCGGGAGGCCGCCATCGGTAGCGCCTTGCTGCTGGGACTGACGGCAGCGTTCTTCTCGATCGACCGGGGCCCGACCTCGGGAGCGTTCATTCCGGACCACCTTGCCCAGGGCGGCACCCTGGTCTACACGCTGCTCATCATGGTGATGGGAGCCTGGAACGCCGCCGATGTTGCCCGTGTCGCCTTCCGGGAACTCACCCTGCGCCAGCCGGGGCACGACCGCCTCCTGTGGCCGGGGCTGCTCGGCCTGGGTGTGGGAGGTTCTCTGCTCGTGCTCGGCTGCACGCTCGAGGCCGGCTACGCAGTCCTCGGGTATTCAGGCACGTGGGATGCTGTAGCTGTGGCCCTGCGGGCCTCGTTCGGCCCGGTCTTCCTGCCCGGGGCCGTGCTGGTGTGCTTGGCCGTGGCGTGGCTGGGTCTCTACGCCCAAGGCCGGCGCCTGAAGATGGGTCTGCGCATGGACATCCTGAGGATCGCCCCGGTGTGGGCCCAACTCGGCGCGGACCGGTGGAGCCCTGGTGGACGCCCTCCGGGCTGGTCCAGCGCTCTGTCGGCTGATCCCCAGACGGTTCTCTACAGTGCCGTCATTGCCGTCGAAGACGCCCTGCGGGCCGAAAACGCGGTCCTGTCGGAAAAGCAACGGTGTGCCCTGCAGGCCGCCGAGAGGAGATTTGAACTCACATCATGAGCACCTCGATCGTCGTCCCCCGCTGGGAGAGAACCGCCACGGAAGCCTTCCAGCCTCCGGTGCTGCTGGCGGCGCTGCTCATCGCGCTGCCCTGGGGGGCGAACCCATCTGCGGCCTCGCTGTGGTGGGGAATCAGCGCGGCCCTGATCGTGTGCGGGGTTCCGCTGGCCGTGGTCCTCCTGCTGGTGCGCCGAGGGGTGCTCACCGACCACCACGTGAGCGTGAAGGAGCACCGCCGACCGGTGATGGCCGGGGTGCTGGTGCTGGTCCTCAGCTACCTCACGGCGGCGATCCTGCTGCAGGGACCGATCGAGATCGTGGCGCTGCTCGTGGCCACGTTCCTGGCCGGGCTGGTGATTGCTGTGGTGAGTCCGTGGTGGAAGATCTCCGGTCACGGCATGATGATGGGCGGAACTATTGTTGCCCTGACAACATCCTGGGGTGTTGTCGGGCTGCTGTTTGTTCCGGTGGGCCTGGCGGTGTGCTGGAGCCGCATCCGACTCCAGGACCACACTGGTCCGCAGGTGATTTCAGGCTTCATCTACGGGTTGGCCTTCCTGGGCAGCATCTACGCCTGGATCGTGACATGAGGAGAAACCACGTGGGGGACGCCAACCGGGAACGCTCAGCCCAGATCTTAGCCGACAAGATCAACCTGCTGTTGGATACCCTACGCACCGAAGCCGGCGAGTCCTACGACTTCACCACGATCCAGCAGGGCCTCAAAGACCGCGGCGTGGCCATTTCACGGACGAAATGGCATTACCTGAAAACAGCCGACATCCGGGTGCGTCCCGACGAGAAACTGCTCCGGGCGCTGGGGGAAGTGTTCGGGGTGGACCCGAGATACCTCGTCCAGGAGGACGGGCCGCTCCCTCAGCAGGTTGAGCAAGAACTCCACACGGTCCGCGCCCTCCGGCGGGCCGAGGTCCGCAACTTCGCCGCCCGGGCCCTCGGTCAGATCGATCCCGAAGGCCTCCAGGCGATCCTCGAGGTCATTGAGAAGGACCAGCACGAGCGATAGACCGCTCAGCATTTGAGGCCGAGACAGACTACCCGTAGGATCCGTGTTGAACATGTTCAACACGGATTCGAAAGGGCGCTCCGGCATGGGAAGACCTCAGTGAGGCTCGATGTGCGTCTCCGCACCCGCACCCTGCACATCTGCCAGGACATACCGCGTGAGAGCAGACAGCAGATTCTCGAGCCGGGCGTGGTTGGCGTAGTACAGCATCGGCCGGCCACGGCTCTGCTGCGCCTCCGCCTTCACGGCATCCATGGCCTGCAGCTCGGCCAACTGCGCACCGAGAGTCTTGGCCGGGAGGCCCGTTCGTTCCACCAGTTCCGCACGTAGCGCCGGACCCTGCCGGAGGGCATTGATGATCGACAGCCGGACGGTGTTGCCGAACACCTTGGCGGCTTCGGCAACAAGATCAGGCTGACCTGCGGGGCGAACTACGGACGGCACGGGATTCATTGTGTCGCACCCGCAACACCTCACACGCAAATGACATCGCGCCTCAGCTCAGAGGCCCATACCGCCACGAGCCGAACGTGTTTTGATCGCCTTACACAGCCAAGACGTGCTACAACTTTTATAGCTGCATAAAACAGCCAAACCGATTGGCGCTCGAAAGGGAGGTGACGGGTGGAAGACGAGGAGTCCCACGGTTCACCCACTCTAGTTATCGCCGTCCTGGCGCTGGGCGGGGTAATGGCGATGGCTGTGCCCGTCGTGGGTGTGGCCGGTCTCGCTCTGGTGGCGGACATGCAAGCGTCGGCCAGTGGCGGGTGCGTCCCTGCCGCGGTCGTCTCCAACGAGGACCTCGAGGACGGGGTGTTCAACGTCCCCAACGGCTGGGGCCCGCTGGTGGAGGAGGCCGCCAGGACGGCCGGACTCCCTGCAAGTGTCGCGGCCGCCCAGATCAAGCAGGAGTCCAACTGGAACCCGAACGCCGGCAGCTCCGCCGGGGCCCAGGGCATCGCCCAATTCATGCCCGAGACCTGGGCCCAGTACGGGGAGGGCGGGGACGTGACTGATCCCGAGGACGCGATCCCGGCCTATGGGCGCTACATGGCAGCGCTGCGCAATGAGGTGCAGTCCCTGGCCGGTGACGACGCGGACCAGCTGGTGCGTCTGACCCTGGCTGCCTACAACGCTGGCCCCGGCGCGGTCGCCCAGCACAAGGGTGTGCCGCCGTTCGCGGAAACGCAGCGATACGTGGAGACGATTCTCGACGGCGGTCAGATCGAGTTCTCCGCCGGCTGTGAAGCCCCCACCGGGGGCAAGGCCTGGGACGGGGACCTGGGGGAGGGGGAGTGGACCGCACCGCTGCCCGGGGGCAAGTTCACTTCCGGCTACGGGCGCCGCAACGTGCCGGGGCTGCCCGGGTGGGCGCAGAACCACGTGGGCGTGGACTTCGCCACTCCCGGTGCCGGCTCCAGCCCCGGGGGGCCGGTGATCGCCCCGACCGATCTACGGATCACTGGCTTCAACGACACCGATGGGTGCGTGATCGCCAAGGTCGACAACGACGACGACCCCGATTTCGGGCTCGCCTTCTGCCACTTGAACTCCTGGGGTGTGAAGAAGGGCCAGAAGCTCACCCGCGGCGACGTGATCGGTGTGGAAGGCAACCGGGGACAGTTCGGTATGTCCACGCACCTGCACATCGAGATTTACAAGCCCAATGCCCCCGACGTGGCTTTCCCCTATCAGGGCTTCAACATCGACCCTGAGCCGATCCTGCGCGAGAAAGGAGCGTGGCCCCAATGAGCCGCCACCCCCACCTGATCACTGCCCTGGCCCTGTGCGCCCTGCCTTTGGCTGCCTGCTCTGCTGAGCCAGCTCAGGAGACGTCCGCCTCCTCTAGTGCAACGGCCTCGGCCAGCTCGTTCCCGGCCGACTGGCCGACGACCCGCAGCTTCCCCACCCCTCAGGTTCCTGGGGATGGGACGTTCCCGGCCGTTGAGGACGTGGACCGCACCGACGTGGACTCCACCGCCCGGGCGGCCGCCATTCTGCTGCACTCCTGGGACACCGTGGTGGACCGCACCGAGACGGCCGCGGCGATCCGCACCAAGCCGCTCATGTCGGACGAGTGGGCGGCCCAGCAGATCGAGCCCGAACGCAACGCCTCCCAGGGGGCGTGGCTGGACCCCGCCTCGCACGGGGCCTACAGCCGCGCTCAGGCGGTGCCGGCGATCGGGGACACGACCCGCGACGTCGCTGACGATAAAGCGGTGCGGGCGTACAAGGTGACCTGGCGGTGGGCCAGCCGCAACGGGGAACCGGCCGAGGGCACCGGCACCCGGCACGTGACGATCTACCTGGAAAAGCACTCCGGGGCCTGGGAAGTCGTGGGCCACCAGTCCCACGAGTTGCCCGGCGGGGGGGCTACCTCGTGAGCCCGGCCGTGCACACCTGGCCGGTGATCACCCTGACCTTCGGGGCCGAGCAGATCGTGGCCGAGGCCAACGGGGAGGTGCTGACCTATCCGGTGCTCGACGCTGCCACCGCGCACGAGGTCGCCGCCGATGCGGCCACCGAGGCGTGCCGGCGACTCGGGTTGAAGGCGTGCCGGGTGCAGGGTCACACCGAGGACGGGTCCATGTTTGAGATGGTCGTAGACGCCGAACTCGGCACCCTGGAGGAGTACGACGCCCCCTCGGCCGCCCCTGCATCGGGGCCCGGAAAGCGGCGGGCGGGCAGCACCACAGCCGGCCGTGCGCCCCGGCCCAAGGGCGGCAACCAGCGCCGGGCCCTGGCGATCTGGGGAAGCGTCGGGGTCCTGGCCCTCACCGCCGGGGCCTCGGTGGCGATGAACCTCACCGAGGGCGACGGGGAGCCGGTGGCGGTGGTGCACACCCCGCCCCCGGCCCAGCTGCCGGTGCCGGCCCCGGCCGGATGGGACACCTACGGTGCCTGGGCCACCCCCATGTCCGGGTCCCAGGTGAGAGCGGTCCTGGACTGGGAGGGCCGGCCCGTGAGTGTGGACGGGGCCAAGCTCATCGGCCACGACCCCGACACCGGGGTGGAGCAGTGGAGCCGTGCTACTCCGTTCACCGTGACCCAGCTGGGGCTGTTCACCGTGGACGGGCAGACCCGCCTGGCGGCCGCCACGGGCAAAGAGCTGGTGCTGTTCACCCCGGACTCACCCGAGCCGATCCGGGTTCAGGTGCCGCGTGAGGCCACCGTGGTCCTGGACGGTGGCACGGTGCCCCGGCTGGATCTGCCCACCAAGAAGTCCTTGCTGGTTGGTGCGGACGGGTCCACCGTCTCGCGGGTGGTGCCGGCGGCCGCCAAGCCCCTGGAGGCTCAGGGAGCGGACCTGATCGCCGCTGATGCCAAGGCAGGGAAGGTGTGGCGGGTCGGCACCGACTCCGCGGCCCTGCCCAAGCCCGCGACCCTGCAGGCCCCGGCCAAGGGCGCCGAACTGACCGGCATCCTCGGCAGCGTGGACGGCCGAGTGGTGGCCGCGTGGAAGGACGGGAAGCAGACGCTCGTCGGGTTCTACGACGTCGATGAAGCCACCGATGCGACTGCGGTGAAGCAGGTCGCGATGCGCGAGCTCGACGGTGCCCAGATCACCACATCCACGGTGCAGGTCGATCGGGTCCACGGGCTGCTGTTGGCCTCGACGGTGCTGGTCGATGTGGAAACCACCACCGCCCACCGCCTCGATGGCCAAGGCACGCTGGCCGCCGGCTACGCCTGGGTCACCGACAACGGTGAGCAGGCTCAGGTCAACCGCGACGGGCAGACCGAGGCCACCACCCGGGCTGACCAGACGGCGGTGCCCGACGTCATCACGGACAACGGAATGGCGATGACCCGGGTGGCCGGTGCCACCGATGGCTCCCTCTACGCCCTCCTCGTGTCCGGCCCCACCCCCACAGCCAGCCCTTCGCCAACTGCCAGCACGTCACCGACGGCGAGCCCTTCCCCTACTGCCAAGGAGACCCCCTGATGAGAATAACCGCCACGATCGACTCCACCGGTGCCGTGCACCTGGACACTGACGGGGAGGCGACCCAGGAGACCCACTCCTCTGTGGGCGATGCCCGCCGGGCCGTGATGGCCACGGCCAAGACCCTGGCGGAGCAGACGAGCCAGGACATGCAGCTGCACATCGAGGACCCTGCTGGGTCCCACACCTTCCTGGTCGGTGCCGATGGCACCTCCCGGCAGGAGAGTGCGGCACCGGCCACCATGCAGGCCCCGGCTGAGTCCGTAGCCACGGCGGCGCCTGCGGCCGCCCCGGTCGAGTCCCCTGAGCCGGTGCCTTCGGTGGAGCCGTCATCGGTGGAGACGGCCCCGGTGGCTGCTGCGGCTGAGGAGGACCAGGCTGTGGCCCTGGTGGCTGCGACGTCCACGGCCCCTAATCCGTTCCTCGGCGGCCGCCCGTCCACGGCCCGCCCGGCGGAGCCCGCGGCGGCTGGTAGCCGGCGGGAGTCGCTGCCGTCCTTCGTGGACCGCCCCGAGGTGGACGCCCCGGCCCAGCACGGATGGCGCGGGGCACTGAACCAGTTGGGCCTGAGCCTGGCGCCATCGGCCGCTGAGCTGAGCCAGCGGCAGGACGAGGCCGCGGTCTCGGCCCACTGGCCGGGCCCGCGCACGATCGCGGTCCTGAACCCCAAGGGCGGGGCTGGCAAGACGCCGACGGTGATCTGCCTGTCCGCGGTGTTCGCCCGGCTGTCCGGTGGCGGGGTGCTGGCTTGGGACAACAACAACTCCCTGGGGTCGCTGGGGTGGCGCACCTTCGACGCCGGGCACACCTCCACCGTGGTCGATCTGCTGGGGCGTACTGAGCACTTCATGACCTCGGACGCCCGGGTGGGGGACCTGTCCGGGTACGTCCACCACCAGCCGGCGGATCGCTATGACGTGCTGCGCTCCGATGACCGTTCCGGGGACCAGGAGCGGCACATGGTCACCGGTGATGAGGTGGACCGGCTGCACGCGGTGGCCGCGAAGTATTACCGGGCGATCGTGATGGATTCGGGCAACACCGAACGCGGGGCGAACTGGCAGGCGATGATCGGTCACGCCGATCAGGTCGTGATCCCGGTGAAGTCCGTTGATGACGCCGCCGAGGGCGCCTCCCGGGTCCTGGCCGCCCTGCACGCCGGCGACACCCACGCCCAGGGCCTCGCCCGGAATGCGGTGGTGGTGGTGCTGTGCTGCGAGCCCGGCCACCAGAAGACCAAGGCCAAGGAACTGGCTGAGGAGTTCGCCCCCTACGTGCGGGCGGTGGCCACGATCCCCTATGACGCAGGCCTGGTGGAGGGGCGGGTGCGGTTCACCGCGATGACCCCGGCCACCCGCCGGGCCTGGCTCCGGGCCGGGGCGGCCGTGCGGGAGGGCCTGTGATCGTGGACAGCCCCCGCAACCCCTTCGTGGCCGCCCCCGAGGTGGTGGAGGAGGACCCGATGGAGGAGGACCCGATCCTCGGGACCCGGGGCTCCATCCGCGGCCCCCAGAACCTCCAGCAGACCTTGGCCCAGGAAGCGGTCCCCGAGGAGGAGGAAGCCGCCCCGGTGGAGGTCGCCCCGGCCACGTTATGGCTGGTCGGGGCCTCCGGTGGGGTGGGCACCTCCACCCTGGCCGGGCTGTGCTCCGAGTCCATCGTGGACGCGGCCGTGCAGGAGCCGGAATGGGCAGGACGTGCCTTGTTGGTGTGCTCCACCAGTGCGACCTCCTTGGAGGCGGCCGCCCAGCTGGCGCGCATGTCCGCCACGGGGCAGCTGCCCTATGAGCTGGTCGGGCTGGTCATCGTCCACGACCGGCCCAAGAACCGGATCACCAAACCCACCCTGACCTACGCCCGCAGTGTGGCGCGCATGTTCCCGGTGGCCATGACCGTCCCCTACGAACCGTCCTGGCGCGAGGTCGGCGTCACCCCCGCCCCCTCCAGCACCCGGCTGAAAACCGTGCTGCGGAAGATCCACAAAATCGCCCAGACCGGGCACTGAGAAAGGAACCCCCCCAATGCTGACCAACACCCTCAACGCCCTGATGATCCCGGCCATCAACGCCACCCCCACCCAGCCCCCGGGCATGGAGAACGTGACCATGATCCTCGGCTGGATCCTCTGGGCCGCCGGGCTGGTGCTGTTCGTCTACTTCATCTTCGGGCTCGTCACCGCCGGGCGGAACCGCCGCCGTGGCGATGAGGTCGAGGCCCCGGTGTGGCCGCTGGTCGCCGCTGCCCTGCTCGGGGCGGCCGGGGCGATCTGGAACATGATCACCGGCGGCTGAGCCGGCCCCCGTTCCTCACCCGGCACCGCAACGACAGGGAGACCCCCCGATGGACAACAACAACAACGACGCAACCCGGACCCGCCCCCGCTGGTTCGGCCCGGCCCTGATCGCCCTGGTCCTGCTGCTGGTCGGGGTGGCCGGGTGGATCATTCGGGACCTGACCGCCCCCAACGAGGCAGAGGCACCCACCGCGCCCACTGCTTCGACTGCCCCCACCCAGGGTGCAGCCGAGGCGGCTATCCCCCAGCTGGGGAAGGACTTCGCCTGGGACTGCCAGGCGCAACTGAGCACCGACACCTCCTCGGTGGCCGATGAGGCCCCCGAGGTCCTGGACTGGGTGGCCGCCGGCTACAACATGGTGCCCTCCTCCGACGAGTTCGGCGGCTGTGAGCGACGGGACTCGGGGCTGCGGGTCGGCTACGCCCATTCAGAGGCCGGGGCGCTGATGGCCGCGGCGACCTACGCGATGGCCTTGGACCCGTCCGTGAGCGAGGAAGCCGCTAAGAACGTCGAGGTGGGCATTGCTGAGGGACCCAACCGGGACCGGTTGGAGGAGAAGGCCCAGCGCATCCGTGACGGCGTGGAAGAAGGCGATGACGGGTCCGCCTCGGCGTCCACGACGCTGATCGGCTACTCCCAAGATCACTACACCGACGAAGCGGCGTCCTACCAGCTGATCTACTCCCTGCCCTCGGACAACGGTCTGACGACCAAGGTGGCTGTGCAGGCCGATGTGGTGTGGGAGGACGGGGACTGGAAGCTGGACCCGGCCTCGGGCACGGAGCTGATGACCTCGGACCAGTACCAGGGTCAGTCCTACGTGGAGTGGGGGCCCAAGAGCTGATGGACGTCATCAAGGATGTCGCCGGCAGCATCGCCGGGGACACGGTGGAAAAGCTGATCCTGTTCATGGCCGGGTGGCTGATCGAGGTGTTCACCACGATGCTCGATCTGGTCGGCACCTGGTGGCTGAACATCGGTGCCCCCGAGATGGGCGCCGGATCGGCCACCGAGCGGGTGCAGACCGCCACCACGACGTTCGTCGGGGTTGCCGGCATCATCGGCACGGCTTTCGCCGTGCTGCGCATCGCCCGGGACCACAACCGGGAGTCGGCCGAGAACCTGGTGATGGGGCTGATCCGCACCGTGGTGGTCTCCGGACTGGCGGTGTCGATGGTCGCGCTGTCTTTGGCGGTCACCGATGAGGTGGCCCCGTGGCTGGTGGACACCATTGCCGGTAACGCGGCCCGGGACGGGCTGGGCCAGTCGATGGGCCTGAGCGGGATGGTGGGCGCGGGGATGGCGTTGCCGACCGCTGGGATTCTGCTGTTCCTGACTCCGTTCGCGCTGCTGGGGGCGATCCTCAACGCGGCCCTGGTGATTTTCTCCTACGGGGTGGCCGGGGCGCTGTGCGGGTTGCTGCCGATCTTCGCTGCGGCCTCCACTACGCAGAAGGGGCAAAAGTCCTTCGACAAAGCGGTGGGCTGGTTGCTGGCGATGATCCTTTTCAAGCCCGGGGCTGCGGTGATCTACGGCTTCGGCTTGGCCTTGATGAACGGGATCGACGGCACCGGCGGCGATGAGGTCTCCAACAAGATCATTTCCTTGCTCACCGGCACCGTGGTCATTTTCTCGGCCTGCTTCGCGATGCCCGCTCTGGTCCGCGTCCTGGTCCCGGCCGTCAGCGCCGGCCCCCGTGGCATGGGCGCTGGTGGACTGGCGATGGTCGGCGGGGCACTGGCCATCGGTGCGGTGACCGCTGGTGTCGGCACGCTGGCCGCCGGGGCTGCTGCCGGGGCCGGGGCCGCCGGCGCTGGAGCTGCCGGGGCCGGTGGCGCTGCGGGTGCTGCCGGTGGCGCTGCCGGAGCTGCTGGGGCTGGTGCCGGCGGAGCTGGTGCTGCCGGTACTGGTGCTGCCGGTGCTGGAGCTGGCGGCGCCTCGGGTGGGGCTGCCGGTGCTTCCGGGGCCAGCGCCACGGGTGCTGGGGCCGGTTCTGGCGCTGGAGGTGGTGCCTCCAGTACGGCCGGAGCCCCGGGATCGGCTGGTGCTGGTGGGTCTGCCCCGGCCGGTGGACCGGCTGGCGCGGAGAACGTGGAGAGCACCACGGCCGGTGCAGCTGCCACGTCCGCGCCGGGGACCACGACTGGTGGGGCCTCGGGTGCGGAGAACGTCCAGAGCGCCAGCACGGGTGCTGCCCCGAGCAGTGCTGCCGCCACCGGCACGGGCGGGGCCTCGGGTGCGGAGAACGTCCAGACCCCCAGCACGGGTGCTGCCCCGAGCAGTACCGCCGGCACGGGCGGGGCCTCGGGGGCGGAGCAGGTGCAGACCTCGAGCTCGTCCCCGGCAGCGGCCGGTGGGGCGTCCGAGGCGGCTGGGCCAGCCGGTGCCGAGCCGGTGGCTCCGGCCAATGGTGCCGCAGCGGTCGGGCACCCGGCCGGGGAAGGGTCCTCGGCCACGGGGGCAAAGAAACCGTTGATCAACGGCCAACGACTGGAATTCGGGCTGCGGGAAGTCGTCCGGGACGCTGAGCACGCACTAGAAAGTGGTGAGGATCTGTGAGTAGCAACCAGGTGATCGTGCGGCAGTACGGCAACATCGCGGAGGACAAGACGGCCGGGCTGTTGGGGTTCTCGATGGCCTCCACCGTGGTCCTCGGTGTGGGGTCGGTGCTGGTGTTCTTGTTCATCATGGCCTCCCAGATTTGGGTGGCCGCCGGCATCGCGGTGGCGGCGTTCATCGTGGCCACCGTGCTTGGCTCCAAGGACCGCAACGGCCGGTCCAAGCCGGAGCGCTGGATCGCCCGGTCCATGTTCTCCCGGGCCGAGAAGAAGCAGCGCACCACGTACAAGGCCGGTCCGACTTCACAGCTCCCGGACGGTTCGTTCCGGGCCCCCGGGGTGCTGGCGGCGACCGAGCCGGTGACCTTCACCGACCTGTTTGGCCACCGGGGCGTGATGTTGTGGCACCCGAAGTTGAAGACCGGCACGGTGTTCGTGATCGCCAACTCCTCCGGGCTGGGTTTGCTGGATCAGGACCGGGTGGACCGGATGGTGGGCACCTGGGCCGCGTTCCAACGTGATGCCGGCTCCAACACGGAACTGGTGCAGGTCTCCGTCACCACCCAGTCCACCACCGACCCGGGGGAGCGGCTGCCCGATGCGGTGGCCGTGGGTCGGGCCCAGGCGGGGTCCCAGGCGGTGCCGGCCTTCGCCCGGGCGACGATGGATGAGGTGGTGGCCAACCTCAACCAGGACGTACCCAAACTGGAGCAGTGGATCGCCCTGACCTTCAGCGCCCGGGCCAACGAGGGGGAGGGCGTGCCCGAGCGCACCGCCGAGGAGCTGGCCACGGACGTGTCCTCACTGCTGAGCGGGTTCCTGGAGCAGCTGGAGCAGGCCGGGGCCGGGTCGGTGTCCCTGATGCAGGAACACGACCTCATCGACCAGACCTACCTGGCCTACAACCCGCTGGCGGCTGCGGCCGTGGAGAAGGCCCGCCTCTCGGAGGCCGGCACCGGTTTGCGCTGGGAGGAGGTCGGCCCCTCGGCCGCCCGCGTGGTGGGATCCCCGGGCCGCTATGAGCACGGTGGGGTGGTGTCGAAGTCCTGGCAGATGTGGCGCCCGCCGGCCGGCACGTTCCGGGAGAACGCCCTGGTGGCCCTGCTGGCGCCGAACTCCGAGATGGTGCAGAAGCGGGTGACGGTGTTCTACCGCCCGCAGTCCGCGGACAAGTCCGCTACCCAGGTGCAGCAGTCGTTGACCAATGCGCAGTTCGCGGCGAATCAGAAGAACCGCCGGCCCACCAGCTCTCAGATCATCGCCCTGGAAAAGGCGCGCAAGGCCGAGCGGGAGCAGGCCGAGGGGGCGTCGCTGGTGCGGTTCTCGATCGTCGTGACCGCCACCGTCGAGCGGGTCGAGCAGCTGCCCCGGGTGGCGGCCACGTTGCGGCGCAACGCTTCCCAAGGCGTGCAGCTGGGGCTGCGGGAGTGCGATTACAACGACGATGCCGCGTTCGCGTTCAACCTCGGTCTGGGTGTGGTCCCGGATGCCGTGGCCACGATTCCGGCTGATGTGCGAAAGGCGCTGTGATGTCTGTTTTCGACCAGCTCACCGATGCGATCCTCAACAAGTTCTTCGGCCGCTCCACCGCCGCCGGCACCGGGCAGTTTCGGGAGCTCACGGAGAAGGGCGTAGACGTCGCCCACGGTGGGATGACCTCCTGGGTGGAAGCACCCCCGGAGTTCACCGCCACCTCCAACCAGACGGCCGGGCTGTGGCCCTTCGCCGTGGGCACCTCCTCGCCCCTGGTCGGGGCGGTGCTGGGGCGTAACCAGCTCAACGGCTCGGTGGTCTGCGGGGACCCGATCAACCTGTTCCTGCGCGGGATCATCTCCTCCCCCTCCTGCTTCATCCTCGGCCTCCAGGCCCGAGGGAAGTCCTCGGTGGCCGTGCGCATGGCCCTGGCCCTGGTGGACCAGGGGTTCTTGTTCGTCGGGGCCAGTGATGTGAAGCCGGACCTGGCCGGGCTCACCGTCGAAGTCGGCGGGCAGGTCATCCGGGTCGCCCCCGGTGTCGGGTCGATCAATCCCCTGGACGCGGGGCCGTTGTGGCGCCGGCTGGGTGAGCTGCCCGAGGCGTTGCAGCGGCAGATGCGCGCGGAGATCCACAGCCGCCGCCTCAACGCTCTGACCGGGTTGCTGGAGCTGGTGTTCAAGGCACCCTTGGATGCCCGCCAGCAGGAGCCCACGGTGCTGTCGATGGCGATCACCGAGGCCGCCGAACACGCCGAGACCCAAGGCCGACAGCCGATCATCCAAGACGTGGTGGACGTGATCACGGCTGCGCGGCCGGCGATCATGGCCGCGATCCTGGTCGATGACGAGACCTCCTATCGGGGGCAAGTGCGCAACCTGCTGGCCGGCCTCAACGCCCTGGGGGCGCACGGCCCGTTCGGGGACGTGTTCTGCCGGCAGACCAGTGAGGAGATGCAGATCGACCAGTCGGTGGACTTCGACCTCTCCGCCATCGACGAGACCCTGCTGGACCTGCGGGCCGCCGTGCAGATCGTGTGCTGGTCCTACGCTCAGGCCGGGATATCGGCGGCCAAGACTCTGGCTGAGGCGGGGCTGATGGAGGAGCGCCACCACCTGATGATCATGGACGAGCTCTGGCAGGCCCTGCGGGCCTCGGAGCTGCTGGTGCACCAGATCGACGGCATCACCCGCCTGAACCGCACCAAGGGCCTGGGGCAGCTGCTGATCACCCACTCCATGAAAGACCTCCAGCTGTCCACGGAGGAGCTGACGAAGATCGCTACCGGGTTCATGGAGCGGTCCTCCATGAAGGTCCTGGGTGGGCTGGCGCAGAACGAGATGGGGATGCTGGAGACCGTCTTCCCGCTCTCCGAACAGGAGAAAGCGCTGCTGGTGGCCTGGTCCGCTGAGGGTTCGGTCAACCCCAAGACCGGGCGCACCTCCCCGCCCCCGGGGCGGGGCCGGTTCATGCTCAAAACCGGGGAGGCTCCCGGGGTGCCGTTCCAGACCAACCTCACTGCCGGGGAACTGCGGGTCCACGACACCAATGCCGCCTGGGCGGCCGCACAGGCCCGGGTGAACGCATGAGCACCAACGACCAGAACAAGAGCTTCATCGGCATCCTGATCCTGTTCGCAGCCGTGATGGTCGCAGTGGCCCTCGTCCACCTGGGCGACGTGTTGACCCCGGTGGCCGGAGACCTGCCCTGGAACCCGTTTACCTTGGGCATCGAGGTGGCCACCGGGGCGGTGGACTGGCCGATGGCCGCCACCTTCCTCGTGGGCCTGGAGGTCGTGGTGGGTGTGGCCGCGCTGATGATCTGGGGCACCCGCACCCCGTCCAAGACCCAGGAGGCCGCACGGCGGATGAGCCCTCCGGGTCGGATCAACCCGGCGATGGCTGCGGCTCGCACCACGGAGGCCTACCGGCTCCACCCTGATGCTCCAGAGATTGGTCCGGGGCTGACGATCGGGCTGGTGGGTAAGAACCCGGTCTATCAAGGGTGGCGGGAGTGCTCCGCCCATGTGTGGGGCACCGGGCGCGGCAAGACCACCTCTCAGGTGATCCGGCACGCCGTCGAGGCGCCGGGGGCGTTCGTGATGACCTCGAACAAGGTGGACGGGGTGGCCGAGGTTCTGGCCGCCCGCACCACGCCGGGCAGCACCGTGTGGCTGTTCGACCCGCAGCGCATCTGGCGCGACAGCTCCCGCCCGGGGATGATCTTCAACCTGCTGGCCACCGTCACCGATACGGTGTCTGCCGGGGAGGTGGCCTCAATCTTTGAGACGGCTTCCGCCTCTGGCTCGGCCGGTGGCAAGGGTGATCCGCAGTTCGACTCCCAGGGTCGGGACTACCTCTCCTGGTGCCTGCTGGCGGCCGCCAAGAGCGGTAAGACGCTCTCGGACGTGCTGACCTGGGTCTCCTCGGCCGAGTTCCTGGAACCGGCTCGGGCTCTCAAACAGGCCGGCCACGCCGGCCCTGCTTCGGCGTTGCAGGGCATGGGGGCTCAGCCCGATGACACCCGCGGGTCGGTGGCAGCCAGTGCCCAGCGCATGTCCTCAGCCCTGGTGCATGACGAGCTGTTGGCCTGGACCACTCCGACCCCAGGGGTGCCGGTGTTCAACCCGCACCGGTTCATCACCAGCCAGGACACCCTGATCCTGCTCACCCAGGACGCGGCCGGCTCCGGGGCGGCGTTCGTCTCGACGCTGGTCTATGCGGTGGTCACCGCCGCCCAGCAGGCGGCCCGCCGGGCTGGGGGCCGGCTGCCGGTGCCGCTGGTGGCCGACCTCGATGAGGTCGGCAACGTGGTCAAACTCAAGCAGCTGCCCGAGTGGTACTCCTTCTTCGGGTCCATGGGCATCGTGGTTTCCGCCTACTTCCAGACCAAGGGACAGGGCGTGGACATGCTCGCCCGCACCGGATGGGACACCCTCTGGTCGGCGGCCGCGGTGAAGGTCTACGGCGGTGGCTCCGACGACACGGAGTTCCTGGAGTCGCTGCGCAAGCTCATCGGCACCTATGAGGCGAAGGTGCGCAGCACCTCCACCTCCCGCGGGGTAGCTTCCCGGTCGGTGCAGACGCAGCAGCGCGACATCATGCCCGTCTCCAAGCTGGCCGAGCTGCCGGCCGGGCACGCCTGGGTGAAGACCTCCACCGGGGGCGGCACCATCGTGGCCACCGTGCGGTGGTTTGAGGACAAGGACCTGACAGCTCGGATCAACCCGGTGCTGGAGCGGATCACGGAAGGACAGCGGCGATGACCGATCAAGTAGAAGAGACGGCCGAGAACCAGCCCACCGTGGAGGATTTCATCGAGTGGGTCCAGGCCACGATGGCCGATATGGAGTCCGTGGACCGCTCCGCCAACATGCACTGGTGCTCCCAGTGGTGGGCCCACCCCGAGGCCGTCAAGCGGTTGCGCGCCCTCCATGAGGAATGGCTGATCCGCCTGACCGATGGGGGCATGTCCTCGTGGTGGGTTGATCACTTCGACGCTCACGCCAAGGTGCTGTTCGCCCGCAACGGCCCCTTCGGGGAGTGCGGGGTCTCCCACACCGAACGCGGAACGCGCCGGACGCTGGCCTGCGAGCAACCCCCTAGCGACTGGTCATGGTGACCACATAGACCGGGGGGCAGGCCGCCATCCCTTCCCAGTAGGCGGCCTGCGCCCTCCCAAGGGGCAGGCACTCGTGCGCTGTCCCACGGTGGCCGGGGTCCCTCCTTCCCAGGGCCCCGGCCACTGCCGTGCCCGGACAAGGGCTGCCGCACATTTCCTCGGCCCTGGCAGGCCTCCAAACCGATGCCCAAGTGGTCTGATGTGGTTCATATGAGGATCTACTACGGAAAATCAGCAAGCAGGGCCCCCAGCGCCAGGGACCCCATCAAATATCTTCATCTGCATTTGGAGCGCGCAAATAATTGATAAAGCAAATGAATATAAAGGTGCAAAAAAGTAGGTGCCGGAATTAATCCTAATGCCGGCACCTACTTTTATGGATACATTAAGGGGTTCGAGTGACGCTTCGCACATAGGTTGCAGAGGAAAGGTAAGTAGTGTTCCATGCGCGAGTGATAACTCCGGTTCCGTTGGTGCGGTAAATTCCGGTGTTGTAGTTTCCTGCGGATACCTTGGTGATATTGCTGAGATTGACAGTCAAGCTACCCGTACCTTCGAGACCGAAGGGGGTGTTGTTAGTGTTACGGAGACACGCGCTGCTGGAGGTGCAACCCGGGCCAACGATGCTCAGGAACGGCGTGATCACAGGCTCGGTGTGGTACGCCGCAAGGTACTCATTGGTCTCGGGATCGTAGAGCACATCAGCCGGCTGACCGGAGTTGAGAATCTTCTTGATTTGTGCCTTGGACTGCTTTCCCTTAAGGGAGTTCAATTTTTCAAGGGCTTGCTGGTCCTTAGCATCAGGGGCGGTAGTTGCCCCTTCGCTCATTGTGATGGGGGATTGCTCTGCGGAAACTGATTCGGAAACCGCAGGAGATGCCGTAGCTGTGGACATTCCTCCAAAAAGGAGCAGCCCACTCAGCAGAAGCGTTGAGGAGCGTCGAGTCTTCATTGATTCCACTTCCTAAATATCCGGGGGGAGGGGGAAAAGCGTGTACCTTTGCACACATATTTAGCGTACAGGTGACGTCAGCTCCCACGGTGAGCCCTCTTCCCCTGGGCTGTTGCTCTTGGCACAAGCGCGGAGAAGGTGATTGGCTAAGGCATGCGCTTCAGCTCACAGAATGCCCCCGACGGTTTCCTAGGCCAGCGGTCCGCGATGAAGTACAACAAGCGTCTGCTGGAGGGACCGTCTCGAAGAGGGAGCCGCGCCCTTCTGGCCGGGCTCGTCCTTGTTGGAGCCCTTGCAGGATGCGCTGCACCGTCCGCGCCGGCTTCCGACGAAACTGCCACGGTTGAAAGCTCTAACCAGGACGCTGCTGATTGCCTAGCTGATGCTGGATGGGACGTGGCTTACGTGCGGGCGGACGCTAGCCATGTGGGAACGAATATTACTGTCGCCCAGCAGGAAGAGTTTCAACTGGCCTGGAGTGAATGCGTTGGAACGCCCCCGGCCTTGTCCTTACCCCTGCCGGGCTAGCACTTAAAGGTGGCCGGGGCCCAAACCCCGGCCACTGCTATGCCCGTACAAGGGCTGCCGCACATTTCCTCGGCCCTGGCGGGCCTCCGAAATGATTGCCCTCAGTGGGTGTGATTGCTTAGAGGCTGCGTCCGCCATCACGGCGGGCGCTGTCGGCAGCGCGTCGGGCTGATGCCGCCTTACTCTCCTGACGGCGAGCCTCCTGCTCGGGGCGCCGCGTGGCGGCGTATCGCTTGGCCAGCTCAGCTTGCTTCTGCTCTATACCGGCGGTGTGCTGGCGGCGGGTGGCGTCGTTCTGGGCGTTCTCGGACACGGGGCTCTCCTTTTTCTGCGGCTCCGGTGAGGGGGTCGCCGGCTCGTAGGGGGCAGCCGCCTCGGTGGCCGGGGTGGCCTGCTGGGTCTGGGCCCGGTGCTGAGCCACGACGTGGGCGATCAGCTCCTCTCTGGTCAGCACCCGCCGGGTCTCCTCGGCTATCGGGGCCGTGGCGGCCGCGGTGACGGCGGCCTCCCGGGCTTGCGGTGCCGGCAGCGGGTCGGCGGCCTGCCCGCGGGTGGCGCGTAGCGTCTCCACGGCCTCCTGAGCTGGTGCCGGGGTGGTGCGCACCCGCTCGGCCATGTGCGCCTCATCGACGGTCTGCCGAATTTGTTCCGGGGTCTGCGGTGCGGCGGTGGTGAGCGCGGAGTGCTTGTGCAGCGCGGTGGCCCGCGCCATCAGCGCGGCCGCCGCCGGGTCCTGTTGGTGGGCCGGAGGGATCAGCGCCGTCTCATGGGCAGGGACGTTGTAGCGGTTCCGGTACGTCTCAACCTCAGCGGCCACCTGGTACCACTCGGCCGCCTTGGTCGACTTGGCCGGCACCGGCCCCAGGGCCGCAGTCCACTCCGGGGCTGCCTCGGCCAGTTCGGCGCCGCGCACCATGACGCGCTCCTCCAGGCGGGTGCGCAGCCGCTCCAGCTGCTCCCGGTACTGGGCCGGCACCTGGGCGTCGGTGATCAACGGGGTGGGGGCTAGGTCCTCGCTGACCCGCCGCCCGTCCGCCACCGGGGCCGGCGCGGGGGTCTTGGCGGCCACCGCGCGCACCTGCTGCTCGGCGGTAATCGCCTCCCCGATCGACACACCGGTGTCGTTGCGGGTGCGCTCTCCCCGGGCGATCTGCTCCACCGCCGTCTGCTCCGGGGACAGCCCCGCGCGGCGCTCTTGCTCAGCGCCCATCGTGCGGGCGGCCCAGTCCAGGTGCAGGGAGGTGGTGGAGTCCCACATTTCCGGGGGCAGGGCCAGGTTCTCAGCCTCCGCGCTGGCCTTCGCCTCAGCCAGCTGCGCGGAGGGCATCCAGGCGTAAGGGTGTGAAGCCCATTGTGGGTCCTCGACCTGGGGCGGGTGCTGGGCGGCCGCCGCGCGCTGGGCCAGCCGTTCCAGGTGCTCGTCGGTGAGGTTGCCCAGAGGCCGGCGGTCGGTGTTGTCGATGACGCGCTGGGCTGCCTCGATCTGTTGCTCCAGCCGCCAGGCGAGCACGGCGGCCGGGTCCTCGGCCCCGCCAAAGCCGCGCTGGTGCACTGCTCGGTTCAGGAGTTCGGCCGGGTCCATGCCGGCCTGCTGGGCCGTGTGCAGGTGGGTGGCCACCGCGCCCCATGCCTCGGTTCCGGTGAAGTCCGCGGCCTTGTCCGCGCCCATGACCTCCACGGCCATCGCACGGGTCTTGGCGGTCCAGGCCGCGTCGGCGGTCTCGCGGTAGACCTCGCTCAGGGTGGCGACGTCGCCATTACGCATGGCCTCAGCCGCCACCGTCTCGTGGGCCGACAGGTTCCGGTCGTAGGCCCCGGCGATCGCCTCCAGCACCTCATCCCCTGACTGCCCCTCGTTCAGGGCGACGTAGAGCTGGTTGCTTTCCCGCCCTCGGGTGGCGGCCACATAGGCGGCGGCCCGGTCCGTGGCGGAGTCCACGATGGCGTGGGCGGTGTCCACGGTGGCGCCCTGGGCTCGGTGTACGGTCGCCGCGTAACCCAGCTGGCCGTGCTGGGCCAGGTAGTCGGCGTCCAGGGTGATCTTGCCCCCGTGACCGGTGTGGCGCAGCGTCGCGGTGTCGGCTCCGACCTTCTCCATGGTCCACACATCGTTGTTCTTCACGAAGTCCCGGCCGCCGTTGAGCTGCAAGGTCCGGTCGTTGCGGCGGGTCACCACCACGTCCCCGGCGTGGGCCGTCAATCCGTCGCGCAGCACCACCGACTCCCCGGTGGCGTCCAGTGCCCCGGTGGCGATCCGCGCCGCCTGAGCCCGGGCGTTCAGCTCGGTCACGGTGGCGTTGTCAGTCGCAATCAGCAGGGACCGCTTACCCGATTCGGTGTCCTTGATCCAGGCTCGCAGTGCCGTGTCGGTCATCGCCTCGGTGTCCCCGGCGACCACCCGGCGGTTCTCCAGATACCAGGCCCACGGGACGTCGGCCCCGGCCGGCGGCGGCTCACGCAGCGCCAGCGACGCGGCCGCCTCACCTTCGGTGCGGAAGCGGTGCACGGCCTCCAGGCGGGTCGCCCCCACCTCGTTATCCAGCAGCCGCAGCGCCCCACCGGAGCCGATCGCCCCCAGCTGACGGTCATCCCCAATGGCGCGCACCACCGCCCCGTGCCGGGCCGCCACACTCACAAGCTCGGCCAGCTTCGGGGTGGTGACCATGCCCACCTCATCGAGGATCACCACGTCCCCGGAATGCAGCTGGGCCGTCCCGGTGCGCCCGGTGCGGTGGGCGATCAGGAAGGCGTCAATGGTCGTCGCCTGCGCCTTAATATCCTCGGACATGACGGCGGCCGCGGCCGCTGTGGGGGCTAGGCCCACGACGTTGCCGCCAGTGGCGCGCACGGCATCGGCGGCCAGGGACAGGCTGGTGGTCTTGCCGGCACCGGCCGGGCCGATGCCCAAGGAGAGCAGCTTCTCGTCGGTGGCGAAGGCCCGGGCGAGGGCCACCTGCCCCTCACTGAGCGGGCCGGTGTGGGCGGCCAGCACCTCGTCAAAGGTCTGAGCGGACACGGCCGGGATGACGGTGCGCTGGGCGGAGGCGAGCACCTGGTGCTCGGTCTCCAGCACCTCCCGAGAGGTGAACACGTGGGCATCGGAACGGATGAACTGGCTGGTGCCGTCGGCGCGGGTGAACTCCGCCAGGCGCGGCACATCGGCGTGCGGGGTGACCGACAGGCTGTGCGTGGTGGTGGCTTCTTTGACGACTGCGGTCACCAGCTCATCGGGCACGGGGTACCCGATCATGGTCTCTTTCAGGTGCCGGCGGGTCTGGGCGTGGACGTGGTTCACGCTCCAGGTGGAACGCTTCTGGGACAGCTCGTGCACCACCAGGCGGGCGTGCTCGGCCACGTTGATCTGGGTGGCGTCGGGGCCTGCCGGCAACCCGGTGGCGGCCGCCCGCACGTGGGCCAACAGGTCCTCTCCCACGGGCATGTTCACCTGCTCGCGGTACTCCTTGCCCCACTCCTCGACCAGCTCGGACAGGCGCCGCGCGGACTTCTTCGCCGGCCTCGACTCCAGGGTGGCTTGCTGGGCCAGGGCGATCTTCTGCTTGGCATTGGGGGCGTAACCGTGGCGGTCGGTGAACTCCGCGTGCAACCGATCCAGGGTCCCGGCAATGTCGGCCCGGCGGGAGGAAGCGTGGTGGATCGCGTCCAGGTCCACCCCGGCAATCTCGTAAATCGGCTCGTCCCCACCGGCCATCCGCGGCACCGCGGCAACTCCCAGGGACGCGGTGACCTTCTCCATCACCTTCGCGTTGTAGGTCTCCGAGGCGGCCACACCCATGCGGTACAGGGTGCGTCCGTCCAAGGCCGACCACTGGCCGTCAGCGCCCAAGACCTTGTTGGAAATGACCACGTGATCGTGCAGCTGTGGGTCCCCATTCCGGGAGTCATAGTGGCGGAACTGGGTGGCCACCAACCCGCCCTCCACGTCGATCTGGCGCACCCCGTTGTACCCGCGCCGGGTGTACGTACCTTCTTGCTCCAGGTAGCTCAGGGTCTCCGCGATGGCCTCGTTATGCGCGGCCTCGACCGCTTTGCGGGCCTCCTCCCCGCCCAGGGCCCAGAGCAAGGAGACCGACTTGGCCGGAGAGAACACCAGGTCATAACCCGCCACCGTCTGCTGCTTCGGGGTGGTCTGAGCCGTGATGAAACGGCCCAACTCCTCCTTGTTCCGCACATCGCGCCCGTGCGTCTCACGGAACAGCTGGCCCGCGACGCGACCGCGGATCGCCTGCCGTTCCTCCCGACTCGGGGCGGCACCGGTGGTGCGCTCGTGCCGAGCAGTCTCCTCGTCCAGGCGGCGGGTCAGCTCCGTGCTGGCCGTGGCATAACGGCGATAGGGCCGCCCCAAAGCCACATCTTTCGTGGTGCCACCCTCGGCCAGAATGCGGTCCGCATCCGGGTGGATACCCTCCCCGAACAGGGCCGCCATCTGTGCCTCAGCGACCTCCCCGGAGACCCCCAATAGGGCCTCAGAATGGGCCACCCACTGCCCTGGGGGCATGCCCTCGACGGTGTAGTAATCGCCCAGCTCGCGCCCCTCAGCGCGCAGCTCATCAGCCGAGGCGACCTCGGACGTGTAGTAGGCATAACCATCCCCAGCGCTGAGCTTATGGACGGTCATCACAGGGCTGATTCTCGCGTGTTCGGCCTCGGTTATCAACAATGCAAGAGGTGTGACGATCTGACAGGGCGTGGAAGTCCGATGCGAGCTTGCGAGTCATTGGGCTGGAGCGACCCAGATAGTCCGTCACGACAGTGACGCGGTTGTGCCCATGAGACTGATCTTGTGGGCAGGGGATGCCCAGGGAGGACGAGGGACGAGGACGAACCGCGGCGCATCAGCTGTCCATACGATCAGTCGATTGGGTGCAAGCGAACCCAGGTTGTCCACATGTGCTGTTCGTGTGGACAACCTGCACGAGGTTTGGTGGGGGCTGTGGGTCCGGTGGAGAGACCGGAGGATGAATCTCGGAGGCGGTCCACAGCCCCCACCAAAGCTCACGACACTGCCGCCGGCCAGGCGCCCTCTCGCGCGCCGCCGGCTCGGCCGGCGGAACGGTCGGGGTGGAGAAGTTGGTCTATGACAGTTAGGGCGTGGTTGGTGTTAAATGGGATGGAATGGTGTTGCTGATGTGAAGTAGGGACGATGGCGCAGCGTAAGAGTGCGACCAAGACCGAGGCGCGCGAGCGGGCCCGCCGGGCGGCTGCGGAGTCGATGGCTCGGGAGCAGCGGTTGCTGGAACTGGGTGAGGAGTTCTTCGTCGCCCAGGGTGAGGCCGAGCAGATCATGGAAACGGCTGAGCAGCGGATCGCGGAGCTTCGCGCCAAGGCCGAGCAGGAGGCTGCGCGCGCCAAGGAGGATCAGGTGCGCGTGGTGGCCGGCATGAAGGGTGAGCGGGTGACGGTGTCGGAGATTGCCCAACGTTTGGAGCTGTCGGCCGCTGAGGTTCGTGCCTTGCTTAAGCCTCCGGCCGCAACAACCTCAGTTGACTCAGTGCAGAAGGACGTGTCCTCGGTGGAGGACGTCGATTAGAGGCTCAGTCCTCTGCTCTCGGGGTCTCTTCATCAGAAGGTGCATCTTGATCTGCTGATGAGGTGGAGTCGTCCGGGGCGTAGAGGCTGGGCATCAGCGTTTTTCCCCAATACACCAGGTTGCCTCCACCTTTGGTGTGGGGGATCGACTCTGCCAACCTCTCCGGTGAGTACCCAACTTGCGTAAGGCAACGGGCGGCTACCAGAACGGTGAGCGAGGCAGCGAGCACGCGGGTTTGGGCGATCTCGGTCTGCTTCTCCAAGCCATGCGCGTAGTTGTTGCGCAACCCCTTCACCACTTTTTTCCATAGGCCTTGTGCTCCTGGCGCCGTACCGCAGATCATCGACACCAGTGGCTGAACGTCGTCCAGAATGTCTTGGATGCGCTGATCGAGTGTGGGCTCACTCAGCTGACTGTTGAAGACACGTTCCTTCAGAATTGAAGCCATGAGGTCGTCAAAGTCCCCCTCCTCCTTGGCCGTCATGATGATGCCGCTGATGATGCGACGAGCCTCCTTCGCTTGAGCCTTTGTCAGATCACCCGACTTTTTCGGGTAGAGCTTTCGATGTAGCCCTTCCAGGGCCATGACCATCGTGGTGAACTCTGCGTCCACGAACCGTTCGTCATACTTGCCACGGGTGAGGATGCTAGCCATGGTTCCAGGAGCTCGGCCTAAACTTGAGTGCCGTTCCAACCAGGTGGCAATGGGCTGAACCCCAGACTCGTCCCTTCGGGCGGCCATGCCGTCATGACGCTGATCCCCCAAGGGGTCTTCAACCATCCAACCGTCAACTTTCAATGATTGCTCGGGCCTGCCGGCAATCAGCACTTGGTACCGGTCGATCACGGCTCGGTCCATGCGCACTAATGAGAAGAACTGTTGAAGATGAACGGCAAAGTGCTGAGTCACTTGCCTTAGCGGCATCGCTTCGCGGCCTGTCCACTCCAGCTGTGTTCGCCTGACGACGGACTCCTGGTGAGCTTCCAATCGTCGCTCACCAGGAAAGGTGAGGCGCACAGTTCCGGGTAGTGCGCCGGCCACCGGCGCATCCAGGTTATCGAGTTCCTGCTGCTCCTCAGCATTGTCACGAGAGCTTTCAAGGGACGCAACTGGCGCTTGTGCCCATGCGTCCAGGCCACTGAGATGCACGAACGCGTGAGTCACGCGATCCTCATTCGTGAGCAGCGCACCGTAGACTAGCCAATCCACGCGGCAAGTCTGCTCCACAAGTGGCACGTCGTTCTCGTCAACAAGTTCAGAGTTGGACTGTCTTATAACGTGCGCGTCGAAAAGGGTCACCGAATGAGGGGGACCCATTAGCAGGCCATGAACCACTGGGATGCGGCCCTGCGACCACGGGGCGAGTTTCCCACTCACCACCAAGACGGGCTTGTGGTCACGTACCCGCAGGAGGCCATGCACCTCCTGATCAGGATTCTCAGGCAGGGAAAAAAATCCCATCCATTCGCTGTCACCAAGGTGCTGGGGTTGACCCCGTTTCGTGGACATCGAGTTATGCGGCTTCTGCCGCGGGGTTCATGAGCTGGTGCTCGAAGGCTACCGGGCTGAGCATGCCCAGTGACGAGTGCCGTCGGGTCCGGTTGTAGGTAGCCTCGATCCAGGCGCCGACGCCGCGCTTGGCGGCGGCCTTGGTCGTGAATCTCCGCCGGTGGTAGTACTCGGTCTTCAACGTCGACCAGAACGATTCGATCTGCGCGTTGTCCCAGCACACCCCGGTCCGCCCGACCGAGATCCTGACGTCCAGCTCGGCGGCGACCTCGGCCAGCCGGGCGGAGGTGTACTGGCAGCCGCGATCGGCGTGGAAGATCACTCCGGTGGTGTCACACCGGCGCAGGGTCACTGCCCGGCGCAGCGCGGTCTCGACCAGCTCAGTGCGCAGGTGGTCATCGACCGCCCAGCCCAGCACCCGCCGCGAGCAGCCGTCGCGGACCGCACACAAGTACAGCCATCCCTGATCGGTGGGCAAATAGGTGATGTCCGAGGTCCACACCGCATCGAGGCGGCCGCGATCGAAGTCGCGCTCCACCAGATCGGGGATCGTGTGCGCGGACTCGTCTGCGACCGTGGTCACCGGGTGCCAGGTGGCCGGGCTGATGCCGGCGATGCCGTGGGCGCGCATGAGTTTCGCGACCGTCTTGCGCGAGACCACCTCCCCGACAGCGCGCAGGTCGGCCAGGATCCGCGGCGCACCGTTGACCCCGTCGGAGGCCGTGTGGGCGGCCAGCACCTTCTGGCCCAGCTGGGCCCGTCGCACAGCCGAGGGACCCGGCGGCCCCTCGCGACGTGCCAGCCAGGCGTAGTAGCCCGACCGGGACACCTCGAGCAGCTCGGCCATGCGGGTGATCTCGTAGTCGGCCTTCTCCGCGTCGATGAGCTCGAACATCCTCACCGGTTCTGGTTCTCGGTCGCGAAGAAGGCGGCTGCTTTTTTCAGGAACTCCCGGTCCATCCGCAGCTCGGCCACCTCACGGCGCAACCGCTCCAGCTCTGCCCGCTCATCGGTATCCAGTGCTGAGGGCGGGTCGTCCATCTTGGCCCTCTCGATCGCGACCCAACGACCCAGCAGAGCTTCTCCGACACCGATCTCCTTCGCCACGTGGACGATCGGGCGCCCGGTGTCGATCACCAGATGCGCGGCATCACGCCGGTACGCGGGCGTGTACCTCTTCCGTTTGGCTCCCACAGGAACATCCTCCCTGCCAGGCACCAGGCCTGACCATCAAGGACGTCCACCGAAGGGGGACAACCTCACGACAAGGGGACTGTCCGATAAAC
>NZ_LDNX01000004.1:0-5814 GCF_001027955.1 Kocuria sp. SM24M-10
GCACCGGCCCCCGTGCCACCGACACCCCAGGCCCCCACCGAAACCGGTGCGGGGCCCTTCCCCATGCCCACACCGACCTGCCGCACCGGCCCCCACGCCACCGACACCCCCCAGGCCCCCACCGGAACCGGTGCGGGGCCTTTCCCCATGCCCGTCGTCGGCCTATCGTCGGAGAACGCGGATCCGACGGTCTCGAGGGGGAGCCATGCGGCGAAGTGTTCTGGCGGCGGCAGCGGTGCCGGCAGCCCTGCTCCTGGGGGGCTGCGGCGACGGGGGCGGAGACGTCGTCGTCGTGGAGAGCACGGCCGCCGCGGAGGCCGGCGCGGCCTCTCAGGCGGTCCTCCGGGACGCGGAGGGCGCCGAGGTGGGCACCGTGCAGTTCTCGGAGGTCTCCGCCGGCACGGAGGTCGTGGCCGAGGTGGAGGGTCTCGACCCCGGGTTCTACGGCTTGCACGTGCACGGGACCGGGCTGTGCGAGCCGGACAGCTCCGCCCCGGGTGATCCGGGGACCACCGGGGACTTCCTGTCCACGGGCGGGCACCTCGGCGGCGACGCCGCGGACCACCCGGACCACACCGGGGACCTTCCGAGCGTCTACGTCACCCAGGACGGTCTGGGCTTCCTCACGACCGTCACGGACCGTTTCCGGGTGGAGGACCTCGTGGCCGACGAGGACGGCAGCGCGGTGATGCTGCACTCCGGGCCCGACAACTTCGCCAACGTGCCGGAGCGCTACGCACCCGCGGGGCCCGACCGGACCACGCTGCGCACGGGCGACGCCGGCGCCCGACAGGCCTGCGGGGTGGTCGAGTGAGTGCGGCTCCTGTGACGTCAATACGCCCGTCCGGCGGGGGAGAAGTGGCTACGCTGGAAGGGCTGTAGCCGCCGGTCCGTGGAAGGAGTTCCCCGCCGTGTCCGATGCCCGCTCGTCCGCCGCCCGGATCGATGACGTCACCCTGGCCTACACCGACCGGGGCGAGGGCCCCGTGCTGCTCCTGCTGCACGGACACGCCTACGACCGGAGCATGTGGGCGCGCCAGGTCGAGGTGTTCTCCGAGCTCGGCTGGCGGGTGGTCGCCCCGGACCTGCGCGGCTTCGGCGAGTCCGGGATCACGGAGGGGATCGTCTACACGGAGGAGTTCGCCGACGACGTCGCCGGCCTGCTCGACCAGCTCGGGGTTCCCGCCGCGGTGGTGGTCGGCTTCTCGATGTCCGGGCAGATCGCCATGGAGCTGGTCCGGCGGCATCCGGGACGAGTCCGCGGCCTCGTCGTCGTCGACACCGTGCCCGAGGCGGAGGACCGCGACGGCAGGCGGCGCCGGCACAGCACGGCCGACGCCATCCTGGCCGGCGGCATGGAGACCTACGGGCGCAGCGTGCTCGGCCGGATGGTCGCCGACGCGACGGTGGAGTCGTGCCCCGGGGTGGCGGCGGAGGTGCTCGCGATGCTCCGGAACGCGCCCGCCAAGGGGGCGGCCGCGGCGATGCGCGGGCGTGCCGAGCGCCAGGACCTCAGCGACGTGCTGCGCGGCGTCCGGATCCCGGTGCTCGTCGTGGTGGGCGCGGACGACGTCTTCGACGGCGGGGCGGGCCGTCGGATGGCGGACCTGGCCCCGGACGCGGACCTCGTGGTCATCGACGGGGCCGGCCACACGCCTAACCTCGAGCAGCCCGCCGCGTTCGACGACGCCCTGCGCGCCTTCCTGCGGCGGTTCGCCGACTGAACGACCCGGCGGGAACCGTACGAGATCGCGACCCGGGTGGCGGGCCGCCGTGTTCTCGGAGGGTGAACCACTGTCGTTGTGCGCGATTACTCAGTATGCTGATGTAACACGAGTGCACGACGAAAGGAGCGGACATGAGTGAGACCAGCAACGGCGGTCCCGAGGACGCCCACCAGGAGTCGACGGATCAGCTCACCCTGCAGAACCCGGTGACCCGCTATCCCGTTCTCTCGCCGCCCGAGCAGGACCAGCCCGAGCCGGGCCTGGACGTGGAGCTCGAGCCGAAGACCGATCGCGGCGAGTTCTCCTACCGCGGCACCGGCCGGCTCGTGGGCCGGAAGGCCCTGATCACCGGTGCGGACTCCGGCATCGGAGCGGCGGTGGCCATCGCCTTCGCGAAGGAGGGTGCCGATGTCGCCCTGAACTACCTGCCCGACGAGGAGCCCGACGCGCAGGTCGTGAAGGGCATCATCGAGAAGGCCGGCCGCACGGCCGTCCTCCTGCCCGGCGACCTGACGGACAAGGCCTTCTGCGAGGCCCTCGTCGAGAACGCCGTGAACGGACTCGGCGGACTGGACGTCCTCGTCAACAACGCCGGCAAGCAGGTTGCCGTCGAGAGCCTCGAGGACCTGAGCGACGACCAGCTGACCGACACCTTCACGGTGAACATCCTGGCGATGTTCCGGATCACCAAGGCCGCGCTGCGGCATCTGCCCGCCGGGGCCTCGATCATCAACACGACGTCGATCCAGGCCTACCAGCCCTCGCCGGACCTGCTCGACTACGCCTCGACGAAGGCGGCGATCAACAACTTCACGAAGGGCCTCGGCCAGCAGCTGGCGCCCAAGGGGATCCGGGTCAATGCCGTGGCGCCCGGCCCGTTCTGGACGCCGCTGCAGGTCTCCGACGGGCAGCCGAAGGAGGCCCTCCCGGAGTTCGGGCAGTCGACCCCCCTCGGCCGCGCCGGCCAGCCGACCGAACTGGCCCCGGCCTACGTGTTCCTGGCCTCCCCCGAGTCCAGCTACGTGATCGGCGAGACGCTCAACGTCAACGGCGGCAGCCCGTCGCCGTGAGACCTGTTCTCCCGGGGCGGGTCGCGGCCGACGTCGCGCCACCCGGGGGAAGTGCTTGGCGAGACCGGGTCCACGACATACTCTGGGCACAGCTCGCATACTCAGCGAACTTATCAAGTGCTGTAGAAAGGCGGAATCATGACCACGAACCCCTATGACCCTTCGGCGAGCCACGCGGCCGACACCGGCACCACGTCCAAGAAGGACGTCGCGGCGGAGCAGGGCAAGGCCGAGGCGCAGCAGCTCAAGAACGAGGCGGCCGATTCCGGCCAGCGCGTCAAGGAGACGGCCAAGGACCAGGCCGTGGCCGTCAAGGAGGAGGCCACCCACCAGGCCCAGGACCTGATGGGTCAGCTCCGGAGCGAGCTCAAGGACCAGGTGAAGCCCCAGCAGGAACGCATCGCCTCCACCGTGCGCTCCGTCAGCGACGAGATCAACGCGCTCTCCCGGGGCGAGAAGCCCGAGTCCGACTACGTGACCGGTCTGCTGGGCAGCGTGTCCGGCCGGGTCGACTCCTTCGCCTCCTCCTTGGAGAACAAAGACGCCAAGGACCTGCTCGAGGACGTCCGGCGCTTCGCGGCCCGCCGTCCGGGCACCTTCCTGGCCGTGGCCGCCGGCATCGGCCTGCTCGCCGGCCGCACCACCCGCGGCGTGAAGGACAGCGACGAGGTCCCCACCGACCGCCAGGGCGCCAAGGAGTACTTCGGCGTCGGCGGGCAGCAGGGCGGTGGTTCCAACCAGGGCACCACGGGCGGCGTCGGGACCGGAGCCGTCTACGACCAGGCCTACGACCGGAACCTCACCGCCACCGAGACCTCGGGCTACACCCCGGGCGACCCCTACGCCTACCGCTCCGACGAGCAGGGCGAGGCCGCCCGCACCTACACCGACCGCGTGCCGGGCACCGTCTACCCCGACCAGGAGGGCGACCGTCGATGAGCCATCCCATTCCCCCTTCCGACGCCGAGAACAGGGCGGAGCACGAGTCGCTCGGCGAGATGTTCAAGTCGCTGAGCACCAACCTCTCCACCCTCATCCAGCAGGAGATCGCCCTCGCCAAGGCTGAGACGACCCAGGCCGTGCAGGAGGCCAAGCAGTCCGCCAAGGACACGGGCAAGGGCGCCGGCATGCTCGCCGGGGCCGGCGTGGCCGGCCACTTCGTCCTGCTGTTCCTGTCCATCGCCCTCATGTGGGGCCTGGGCAACCTGGTGGGCCTGACCTGGTCCGCCGTCATCGTGGCGGTCGTCTGGGCCGTCATCGCCGGCATCCTCGCAGCCCTGGGCAAGAAGAACCTCAACGAGGGCAAGCAGGAGATGGCGGAGGCCGCCCAGGACCCCCTGCCCCTGACCCGCGAGACCGTCACCGAGATCCCGGAGACAGTGAAGCCTTCCAAGAAGGAGACCCGATGAGCCAGCAGAACCCCGAACAGATCCGTGCCGACATCGAGGCCACGCGCGCTCGACTCGGCTCCGACGTCGACGCCGTCGCCGAGAAGGTGACCCCCGAGCGCGTCGTGGACCGCCAGAAGGACAAGGTCCGCGGCAAGATGCAGGGCGTGCGCGAGCGCGTCATGGGAGCCTCCGACGACGCCTCCGACCACGGCCGCCACCTCAAGGAGGGTGTGCAGGACCGTGCGGGCGATCTCCGGGACGGCGTGCAGGAGCGCGCCGGTGACCTGCGGGAGGGTGTGCAGCATGCCCCCGCCACCGCCAAGGCCAAGACCCGAGGCAACCCGCTGGCCGCCGGTCTGATCGCCCTCGGCGCGGGCTGGCTCGTCGGCTCCCTGCTGCCCTCCACGCAGAAGGAGCAGGAGCTCGTCGCCGGTGCGGCGGACCGGGTCCAGCCCCACGCCCAGCACGCGGTCGAGTCCGCCAAGGACGCGGCCCAGGAGGTGGCCCAGGACCTCAAGGAGCCGGCCAAGGACGCGGCGCGGTCCGTCAAGGAGACCGCCAGCTCCGGCGCGCAAGAGGTCAAGTCGCAGGGCCAGGACGAGGCGCAGCAGCTGAAGTCCTCCGCCCAGGGCTCGGCGCAGTCCGTCAAGGACGAGACCAAGAACGCCTGAGGCGTGACCGGCCGCAGCGCGGCCGGTGTGGTGCCCCGGCACCACGAGAGGGCCCCGGATCGCTGATCCGGGGCCCTCGTCGTGGTCGGCAGACCCGTCAGCGGGCCCGGGCGACCTGGCTCATCAGACCGGGGTAGTAGCCCGACAGGTACCCCTGCTCGGTCGGGTGCAGGTTGTGGGAGCTCCCGGGGTCGACGAGGATCCACGAGTCCTCCGACCCGACCCCGTGGCCGCGGAAGCGGTCGGTGACGTCCACGAAGACGGCGCCCTCGGCCTCGACCCGCGCGGCGAGGGCGGCGTTGAGCTCGTCCGTCCAGGCGTTGAGCTGGGCGGCGCGCTCCGCGGAGACGAGCGCGCTGTCCTGCCGCTCGTCGAGGAGGTGCGGATAGCCCAGCACGACCACGCGTCCGTCCGTCTCCTCGTCGATCGCGTCCACGGTGGCGGCCGCGGAGGCCGCCGCGGCGGCGATCAGCCGCGGGGCCTGGGCGAGCATGACGTCGCACGCGACCGGCCCGGCGACCGCCTCGGCCGGAGCGCTGCAGGCCCGGATGAAGTCGCCCCAGTGGATGTCGTTGCCGCCCATGGTGAGCGTCACCAGCTCCGCCTCGGCGAGGGCGTCCGCCACGAGCGGCACGGAGACGATCCCCCGCACCTGCGTGGTGGTGAACCCCGCGCACGCCGCGTCCAGGGCCACGTCCACGCGCGGCCGGCTCGCCAGCTTGTCGATGTGGTCCTCCCCGGTTCCCTGGTAGCACCCGGGCAGGCCCTCGACCTCTTGCCGGCCGCCCGTGCCGAAGGCCGCGGAGTAGGAGTCGCCGAGATTGACGACGTCGACCGTGCGCGGGGACGCCGCGGCGGGAGAGGCGCCGACGCCGGCGAGGGCGAGGGCCGCGGCCAGGGTGCTGGCGGTGCGTCGGGCGGGGAGTGCGCGCATGCGGGGACCTTTCGAGGGGGG
>NZ_LDNX01000040.1:0-15939 GCF_001027955.1 Kocuria sp. SM24M-10
AAGACTCGGTCCGTGATCCTCCGTCGTAGCAGTCGCATTGCTTCGGTGTGGGTCTTGCCGCGGGCCAATTGCTTGGCCACGTAGTCCGCTCCTTCGTAGCCCAGCCTCTGCTGAGTCACCAATCGACCTCAGGCATCGCCCTGGTCCGGAACCAGTTCTCGAGGTTGCGGCTTGACATAGGAGCATCGGGAACTCGACCCCCGCAATCGTTGATCGCCGGGTTCATCGACCAGATGAGGTCCGAAGGCTACGCGGTCGAGTCGGTCTGCGCGGTTCTGCGCGAGCAGGGCGTGCCGATCGCCGCGAGAACCTACCGCTCCTGGAAGCAACCGGGCCGGCGGATCGCCGCGCGCACGGTCAGCGACACGACGGTCATGGATGCTCTACTGGCGACTGTGGGCACCCCGGAGGGCCTCTACGGCCGGCGGAAGATGACCGCGTACCTGCACCGGTGTGGGCTGGCGGTGGCTCACTGCACGGTGGGTCGACTGATGCGCTCCCTCGGGCTGGCCGGGGTGGTGCGCGGCAAGCGGGTGCGCACCACGATCCCGGCCAAGGATGGGACGCGGGCGTCGGACCTGCTCAACCGCGACTTCACCGCCGCGGCCCCGAACACCGTGTGGGTCGCCGACTTCACGTACGTGCGCACGTGGGCCGGATTCGTCTACGTCGCCTTCATCGTCGACGTCTTCGCCCAGCGCATCGTGTCCTGGAACGCGGCCACGACCCGCACGACGGATCTGGTGCTCACCTGCCTGCGAATGGGCCGGTGGGACCGGACCCGTCAGGGCCTGGTGCTGCCGGAGGGGCTGATCCATCACCACGACGCCGGGTCGCAATACACGGCGCTGCGCTTCACCGAGCACCTGGCCCTGGAGGGCATGGCCCCCTCGATTGGGTCGGTCGGGGACGCCTACGACAACTGCCTGATGGAGTCGATCATCGGCCTGTACAAGAACGAGTGCATCCGCCCGGGCCCGTTCGTGACAGCTGAAGACCGTCAGCGACGTCGAGTACGCGACCATGGCCTGGGTGGACTGGTACAACACCCGCCGGCTGCACTCCAGCCTCGGCAACGTCCCACCTGCCGAGTTCGAGGCCGCCCACTACGATCAGATCACTGCGCCCGAGCCGGAGACGCAACCCGTATGAAGTCGGCAGAGAAGCCGTGACGGGTCACTGACCACGATATCCATGCCGCGGGTGAGCCCTGCATGGACCCGGCGGGAGCCGTAGGTTCCGCGAGATGCGATGTGCATCTCCCGGATCAGCCCGGTTAGCCACTGCCGGCGCATTCCCGTCTGGGACAGGGGTCGGTTCTTGTACTGGTAGTAGCCGGGGTTGCTCACTCCGAGCAGACGGCAAAAAATCTTCACGGGGTGCCCGGCATCGAAGAGCTCATCGATCACCGGAAGCGTCCTTTGAGACTGCCCCGGGTTTTCTTGAAAGTCAGCGGAAGTCGGGGCAGTCCCCGTCGTTGGTAGCACTGTCTGCGCATCGGGTGCAGGTACGGGAAGGCCCATCGGCACCCTTCTGCCGGCGCGCGGTGATCCAGCTCCCGGCGAGCTTGCCACTCAACGGCAGCAGCACCCATGTGAGTGCAGCCACCAGGAGCATGGCGGTCAATGCGGTGCTCAGCGGCCCTGGCCACCCAGCGGTCAATCGTGGCACAAGTAGGGACAGCATCAAGCTTGTGGGGTAGACGCAGACGAAAGTGACCACCGCTTGTCGCCACTTGATGGGCCGTAGAGGCGCTGTCACGAGCGGAAAACCCATCGACGGATCACACGATCAATAAAAAAGGACACAGCAAAACGGTAACAGTGAAGTGCTATCTCCTGGCCGGCCCCTGCCAACTTGGCAGAAGTCAGGGACGAGTTGAAGTTGAGCCCCCGATAGTGTAGCGCGGTGAACCGGGCGCTGCACACGATCGCCAGAACCCGCATGATGTTCGACCCCGAGACCAAGGACTACGTTGCCCGGCGCACCGCCGAGGGGAAAAGCCTCCGAGAAATCCGCCGTTGCCTCAAACGATTCATCGCCCGTCAGCTGTTCAGAAAGCTGCAAACCCTCTTGACGTAGACCATAGAAGGGTCGTCGTCTAACTAAGGCCTTGATGTCGCGTTCGGGCTTGCAGCCTCCACATGCCCCACGCTCGATCGATCTGAGATGCCATAGTGGCAACCGTCGCCTCGCCCTCTCCACGAGTCAAACAGGTATAGGACCCCAGGCGCATGGCATCGGCCTGAGCCCTTGCGTTTGATTCAGCGTAGATGGCTCGATAAACGGCCGTCTTTAGTGAGTCTCCTACTGCGACCGACCCATGCCCGCGCATCAGAGCGAACGACCCCGATCCCAAAGTCTCAGCTAGTGCAGCTCCTGCCCTTCTGTCCCGGACCAACAGATCGGAGGCAGGGCCCGCAACCTGACGCATTTCAAACACCGGAGTTTCCATGGGCAAAAATCCCGCCATGTGCATCACAGGGCGAAGCGGTGCGTCCGACACACTGAAGGGCACTACAGCCGGAGAATGACTATGGATTACGGACATGACATCTGGCCTAGACCGGTAGATCTCAGCATGGATGAATCTCTCCATGTACGGAGGCCGTAAATCGTCCGTTTCTGCGTCAAGGTTAAATCTCTGAATATCATTTTCGCTTACCAACACAGGCGCCAAATTCCGGGAGAGAAAGAATATTCCAGAGTCTTCATCCGTTCGGACGCTTACATGCCCGAATGCATCCAAGACCCCTTGGTCAACCAGTATGTGGTTCGCATCAACTAGATCCGACAGCTGAGAATCTTTGGCCGGGGTTGCATCTTCTAGGCCAACTGTATCTCGCCTTTTCATCGACTTCCTTCCATCGGACCTATGAGCCCAATATGCGCTTTGGCGGTCCACGATTTGTTCCATCTTTCGTTTCAATGCTAGAACGTTGAACCAACATGTAACTAGAAAGTGACACTGCCAACCTGGGCCGGGTTCACGATCCCCTGCAAAAGTCCGTAGCCCCACGGCGCGGTTGCGGGTGGTGGCGCTGGCACGCAAGGGTTCAGCAGCCACCGCTGTTCGAACGGTTGATCAGGTGCTGTTGCTTTGATTGCGCCCCGCCACCAAGGTGGGTTAGGTGGTGATATGAGACGTCGACACGGCAGGCTGCGATAGTCGCGGCAGCCCCAAACGCCTTTTATCATTACCATTCAGCTACATCGTCGGCAGAACAAGCACGAGAACCGTAATCACAGGGGCAGTAATGACCATTGCCGCACCCCAGGCGAGCATCCCACGGTAGACCGACGGCTGCTTTTCAATGTCCGTACTTGCCAGTACCAGGCTACCGACCGTCGAAAACGGTGTGGCGTCCACAACGGTGGCACAAATGGTCAGGGCAGCGATCATGGCCGGAATAGCAATTTCGCCTTGAAGAAGGAATGGCGTAGCAATGGGGATCAATGCGATGATAATTCCGGTACTCGACGCGAAGGCTGAAACAATCGCCGCCACGGCACAAATAATCAAGGCCGTCAAAAGAGGATTATCAAGAGCACTGGCAGACTCGCCGACAAACTGCACCGTCCCGAGGTGCTGAAGCACGCCGATGTAGGTCACGATGCCGCCAACCAGTAGGACGACATTCCACGCGATCCTACTCTCGGCGCCTTCACTGCTCTTCCAAAGAATCAGTTTGAGAATCACGGCCGCGGAAAGCGCAAGAATGCCGATGTCCACCCCGGCCGACAGCGTAATGGCCGCCACAAGTGCAATGGTCACCAAGGTAACGACCTTCGTGGAGCTGAGCTTCTCGTGCGTGTGGCCCATAGCATCCTCGACCTTCGACACATCGGGTCCCTCAGCAACTCCTGGCCCCCCGGACGACTGCGTCGATCCGGCCGTCTGCATCTCCAAGACGCGCTCAGGCATCCGGCTGGCCATTTGGCGACGAATAAGCTGGCGACCCCCGAAGACAAGATAAATTACCACGCCGAGCAACACGTTGTAACCGAAGTTCGCAGCGAACAGAATGAGGGGGGAAGAGCTTAATCCCTCCGTGCCGTCCAGCGCCTGATTCACGATTGCACCCAAAACGTTGATGGGCGAAAAGTTTCCGCAGGCTGAGCCATGGACGATCATCAAACCGATAAGACGACGATCCATTTCGTACCGCTTCGCGAGTTGCAGACCAATGGGCGCAAGGAACGCCACCGTAGCTGGCCCGAGGGCGCCAGCGGTTGTTGGAATTGCCGAGACGAAAAAGATGGCCCATGGGAGAACCGCCACGTTACCGCGGACAAGTCGAGCGGACGCATCGACGAGCCAGGCAATAGTTCCATTGATGCTCGCGATGCCGAACAGGAACGTCACCCCTACGAGGAGAATGAGTAAATCGGCGGGGAAGGCGTTGTATAGAACCTCGAAATCGCCGCCAGCGACGAGGGCCGTGAGGGCTATGCCTGCAAACAGCGACAAAACTCCGAGATTGATCGGCCGTGTCGTTCCCAGCACAAAAATAATCGCCAGAATTCCGATTCCGATAATATGGACAAGCAACTTGCATCCTCCGAAAAGTCGGACGCGTCATTCCGTCCGCGGCTCACTCATCCTTGAAGGAGCCAGTCGATAACGCGCATAATTACAAAATTTGTCACCGCACGTGGCGGCAAGCCAATTTATGATATGGGCCGGGGGCCCGAAAATGTTTCCAAAAAATGCCACTCGCCGACCGAGCCCGCGATAGGTCAAGCGGTGATTGTCACTGCGTCCCGTGCAAGGCAATGGAAGTAATTGTCCGAACCATGCAGTTCCATAATGCCATGATGGAATTCGACTTCCTAACCATTATGGTTCACGGACGAGCCCAGCCTTCATATCCGAGTTATAGCCAGGGGAGACCACGACATCGACCACGACCCCGCGACCGGACTTGACCGTCTTCAATGCCTCGTCAAGGGCGTCAGGAAGATCAGCCAAGTCGCGGATAGGTCCAAGCCCTTCAAGACCCTGCGCCCGCGCCATGGCTGCTAGATCAGGAGCCGGCTCGTCGATGCGCTGACCAATCCACTTTCTGCTGACATCCCGATCACGGGCTAGTGCCACCCTTTCCTGGTGCACCTCGTCGTTAAAGTATGATCGGTTGTTCGCCACGACAGCCAAGAAGGGTATGTCGTCATGCGCCGCGGTCCATAGCGCCTGCACTCCCATCATGTAGTCGCCGTCCCCCAGCACCGAGACCGCGATCCGGTCGGAGCCCCTCAGCGCCAGCGCTGCGCCGACGGTCATGCCTGGGCCCGAACCAATCCCACCCCCGCCGTCGTATCCCAGGAAATCGAGCGGGTCCCCGAAGGGCCAGTCGTCTCCGTTCCAGCCGAGAGGTAGACGGACCAAGGTTGTCTTTTCCTTGGCCAACGACGACCTCAGCGCATGTGCAAGTTGGTCTAGCTGAATGGGGCCGGCCTTGGGAACGCTGCCTCCATCCTGGACATCTTGGTCGCTCGAATAGGACGTCAGAGCCGCTGCTCTGCCTGTGTCGACCTTCAAGGCATCCAAGAGCTGGGAAACCGCATAGTCGCCCGTGGTTGGAAGCCAGACATCCACTTCAGCTCGTGCCTGATGATCTTTGCTCCACCCGTTAATGATCATCTGATCTAGCCCCGCAGAGATGACCTTCCGGGACTCGCCCGTAGGCGCCTGGCGTAGCGTGCCGGCCACATCGATCCAATCCAGTGCCAGGACCACGTCAGCGGATCTTAGTGCTTCTTGTCCTCGTTCGCCTAGGAAAAAACCCGACCCCGGCACGTGTGCCGGGTGCTTGGTGGGGAAACTCGAGCCAGCCTTAAGGTCGGTGATCACCCGAGCGTTGAGCTCCTCCGCGAGACGGATTCTTCGTTGAAAGTCCTCCAAATTTTTACTGCCGCGGCCCATGAGCAGTACCGGGTTCTTGGCGGAAATCAGGAGGGTTGCCGCCCTGGCAACAGACTCTGCCGAAGCAACCGGCTGGTCTTTAGCCAGGCCTACAGTGATTTTAGGTTGCAGGGGATTTTCAAGGAGCGGAGTTTCTTGGACCTCTGTATCTAGGACCACGTACGTCGGCCCTTGGGGAGCGGTTCGAGCAATGTCCCATGCCCGGGCGAGTGACTCGAGACTTGCGTTCACGGATGTCGGAGTATCATCCCATTTGATGTAGTTTCGGACGATGGCAGGTTGGTCTGCACTCGAATGAATCCAGTCGATCCATGGTCGACGTTTGGCGGCGTCCAGCGGTCCGTTCGCACCGATGATAAGCATCGGGACCCTGTCGCAATAGGCATTGAAGATCGCCATGCTTGCGTGCATTAGCCCGACATTGCTGTGGAGAGCCACCGCAAGCGGCAACCCAGTCACTTT
Organism: Kocuria sp. SM24M-10; assembly: GCF_001027955.1. Taxonomy (NCBI): domain Bacteria; kingdom Bacillati; phylum Actinomycetota; class Actinomycetes; order Micrococcales; family Micrococcaceae; genus Kocuria; species Kocuria sp. SM24M-10. The sequence goes on from NZ_LDNX01000040.1 coordinate 6,386, forward strand.
GGCGTAGCCGTGTGCTAATGCGACAGCGTGTTCCTCGTGAAGGCACATGATCATGTCAGGCCCCTTCGCATCGAGGTGATTCACCAAGCTATCGTGGAGCCCGCGAAAGCTTGCCCCAGGATTCAATGCAATGAAAGGAATTCCGGTATTCCGAAGGAAATCAGCTATTGCATCACTCCCCCACTCGGCTGCCTCGGGAGAGGGTAGTTCTTCGGCCTTTTGCGCGCCAATTTTCATCAGAGGACCACCGTCGTTGTCTTGGTCTCGGTGTAGGAGACGAGTTCTTCCAGGGACTCTTCCCGTCCGACACCTGAGGATTTGACCCCCCCAAAAGGCAGACCCCAATAATGCCGACTCGCTCCATTGATAAGGACATAGCCTGCATCCACCTTGGAAGCCATGCGGTGGGCTCTTCCAACATCCCGAGTCCAAATGCTTGCGGTCAGCCCGTACTGGACGCTGTTAGCGATCTCGAGAGCTTCGTTTTCATTCTTGAAGGTGGTAACCGAGAGGACGGGGCCGAATACTTCCTCTTGCGCCAGCCGACTGTAAGGATGCACGTCCGCCAAAACGGTCGGCTGGACATACCATCCCATGTCCCCGACGTTGTCAGGCCTCCCCCCTCCTGCAATGACCCTAGCGCCGTCCGACTTTCCCGACTCGATTGCACCGAGGGTCTTGCGATATTGGGCCTCAGACACCACAGGACCCATTTGCGTCTCTGCGTCCAGCGGGTCACCCACCCGGATCTCGTCCACGAGAGCCGCCACTCGATCCATGACGGCGCTAGCAATGCTCTCGTGCACAAGGAGTCGACTCGTGGATCCGCAGCTTTGACCTGCAGTCCAGGTGAAGTTCATCCCTTGCACAGCGGCGGAGGCCGCGGCGGATACGTCAGCGTCTTCCATCACAATCTGGGCGTTCTTACCACCAAGTTCCAGGCTAATGTTTTTCACACCAACAGCCGCGGCGTCGCGCTGGATCTGGCGTCCCGTCTCGGGTGCACCGATAAATCCGATACGACGAATTAAGGGATGGCGGACGATGGATCCGCCCGCCCGCGCACCTCGCCCGGAGACCGTAAGCAACAAGTTTTTCGGCAATACTTGCGCGGCTAGTTCAGCCAGTCGAAGAGAGGACAACGGCGTCTGGTCAGGAGCTTTCAGGATCACTGCGTTTCCCGCGATGAGCGGGGCTGCAACTTTAGAGATGGCAAAGAAGAACGGATGGTTGAAAGCTCCGATCCTCGCGACCACACCATACGGTTGTTGGGTCGTGTAGTGCAGATTTTCACTAACCGGAATGGTGCGCCCCCCGAGGCTGAGTGCCATGTCGGCAAATATCTCCGCCATTTCCAGCCCTGCATCGACGTCAACTTCCATCATTGTCAGCGGAAATCCGCCATCAACAGCGTCTAGGTGAGCAATTTCTGCGCGATGTTCACGCAATAATGCCACAAGACGCCTCACCACCGTCGCGCGTTGACGCGGCGGAAGTACACCCCACTCCCTCTGTGCGCGATCGGCGGCATCAACCATGACGTCTACAACTTCAGGGCCGCAGTCCGGAACATCAACCAGGTGCTCGCCAGTTGATGGATTTTCGACGGAGTAGTGGTTGTTGACGGCATACGGCTCGCCATCCAAGGTAACGTGCCACTGTCTTTCTTTCACGGCATTACTCGAAAGGGGTGTCATATTTGATTTCCTTCCTGGTCGACCAAAACTGATTCATGCATACTTTGTTGGTTTTCCACGCCTGAAGTGTTGTCTAAATTTAGACGCCGAAGACGTGGGAGCAAGCGGTAATCACACGCTGTAATTTGGTCTTAAGGTGACCATCACGCCCTAGTTGCTGACATCTATGCGTCGAGTAGATTCTGCTCGCGAGTTGCTGCAGCCCGAGGAGCGGTTCTGATTTCCCTGCAGGCTGTCCGTGGCTTGAGGGACTGCGGGTGGGTCGGAACCCGCGTGATGGGTCTTGAAGGTGTCACTGGATGCGTCAGTGGACATCTTGTAACGGTGCGATGCAGTCGTGCTCACTTTGGACATGCAGTCCAAATCGACGTCCACGACACCTCCTTAGCCTTGATCCACCGATCGGGTTTGGGGTGAGGTCGGCGTTTTAAACGGGAGATGCCCGTCTTTTGAGAGAAAATTTGGCTTGCGACAGTCAAAATTCAGACTCAAGAGAGGGCATCCCGTAGATGCAACTTTCCCATACCCTCCGCTCGATGTCAGTTTCCTTCGACGATACGAACCTCGTGTCGACCGCCGGCCTGGTGCCGGCCATGTCCCTCGCTCAGGAAGCCGGGCTGCAGGAGCTGGCCGATGGATGGTTGAGCGTGCCGACGGACAAGGGCGCGAACGCCGGCTTGAAAGTCGCATCGCTGGTCGCCGGGATGACCGCCGGCGCAGATTCCATTGACGACATGGGACTGCTGCGCCACGGCGGGACCGGCAAACTGTTCATGGCCCGCTACGCACCCTCAACGCTGGGTTCGTTCCTGCGTACTTTCTCGTTCGGCCACGTCCGCCAGCTCGACGCGGTCGCATCCCGCTTCCTGGCCGGGCTGGCCGAACGCGCCCCGCTTCTGCAGGCACCGGCCGAGAACTATGTGTTCGTGGACGTCGACGACACCATCATTGAAGTTCACGGGTACGCCAAGCAGGGCTCCGGCTACGGCTATTCGGGCGTGCGGGGCCTGAACGCGCTGCTGGCCACTGTTACCGTCCCGGACTCCACCCCGGTCATCGCTGCCCAAAGACTGCGCAAAGGAGCGGCGAACTCCGCCCGCGGAGCGGCCAAGCTGGTCGCCGACGCCTTGGGCACCGTGAAGAAGATCAGCGCCGGCGGCAAAACCCTGATGCGCGCGGACTCAGCGTTCTACGGCCATGCCACGGTAAGTGCGGCGATGAAAGCCGGGGCGGACGTGTCGGTGACCGTGCGCATGGACTCGGCGGTCAAACGCGCCATCGCCACCATCGGCGAAGACGCGTGGACCCCGATTCAATACACGGACGCGGTCTATGACGAGACAGCCGGGGAGTGGATCTCCAAAGCCGAGGTCGCCGAGATACCGTTTACCGCGTTCAGTTCCCGGAAGAAGGCCGAACGCGTCCCCGGACGCCTGATCGTGCGCCGTATCCCGGAGCTGAACCCCAAGGCCGGTGACGGGCAGGCCACTTTGTTCGATACCCATCGGTTCCATGCCTTCTTCACCACCGCTGCTGCCGGCGCCTTGGACACTGTGGCCGCGGACAAAATCCACCGCGCTCACGCGGTCATCGAACAGGTCAACGCGGACCTGAAGGACAGCGCTCTGGCGCACCTGCCCTCAGGGGTTTTCACTGCGAACGCTGCCTGGCTGGTGCTGGCCGTGATGGCTTTCAACCTCACCCGTGCCGCTGCAGCCATGGCCGGTAACGGGTTGGCGAAAGCCAGGACCGGAACCATTCGTCGGAAACTGATCAATATCCCGGCCAGAATCGCCAGCAGTGCCCGGAAAGTCCTGCTCCACCTACCCAAAGACTGGCCTTGGGAAACCGCCTTCACCCACCTGTTCTCAGCGGTGCTGAAGCCCTCGGCTGCAGCACCGGCCTGACCGCCGCGATCACGTCCGGCCGATACGAAAGAAACCAGTGGAACTCTCCGGCAGCGAGGCCGGCAGCTCCACAGCGCCCTCGGCTCGCTGAATCACGGCAACCCGTGCAGCACTGCTGATCGGTGGATCAAGGCTAAGCGACAGGGCATCGCCCGATTCCGTGCCGCCGCCGGAGGCTAATCTCCACGGGCGGGCTCCTTCGCCACGAGGGGATGCGGTGTCCGCGCCCGCCGAGATGTTGTCCCGGCGGCTGGGGGCCGGTGTCTGTTGAAAGACGTTGTCTGCGCCGCGAATGGGACGTTCATGAGCCGGGTAGGCGCCCTGCCTCGATGGCCGTAGCCGATGCTAGGTTGCCCAGATGGCCGAGTGCGTTTCGAAGGGTTTCTTCGACTCCCGGTATTGCTGCGGCCGCTGACTGATTCTCGGCGCTGATCTGGTCTCGCCTGGGCCTGCGCCCAGCAGATCCGAAACGTCTACACGACTACGGACCCGGTCCTCGGCAGAGAGACTGCAGAGCAGCTCCTGACCTGTCCGATCCCCGAGATCGCCCGCCTGCGCCGCTGGCGAGCGGCGTTCCTGGCCTACCTCACCACCCTCGGCATATTGAACGGCCCTCACGGAAGCCCCGTCTGCCTAACAGAGGGTAGTGGCCCACAGGCCATCATGCTCCAACTGAGCGTCAACCGACGACCGGGATGTCGACGGCGATCGCGGGCGTTCAACTTGTCACCGGCGTTGAATCACGGATCCCTCTTGACAGAAGGCTTCTCTGTGTGACAGAAATGGCAGATACTCGCCCCATAGGCGAGCCAGTTGCTTTGATCAGGAGGCTTGAGTTGAACACAGACCTGTCCGTGAACTACATATCCGTCGGCGGAATCAGGACGCGCTATATCGATCAGGGCGAGGGTCCGGTCATCCTCCTGATCCACGGTGGCCACTCGGGTATGAGCATGCCGGGCGGCGGGGATGGTTGGGCTCCCGTCATCGCTCCTCTGGTCGACAAGGGCTTCCGCGTCGTGACCTTCGACAAGCTGGGGCAGGGAGAGACTGACCTCGCGCCGACGCATGCCGAGTGGACGTTCGATGCGGTGGTCAAGCACGCCAGGGGCTTCATCGACGCTCTGGGACTCGAGGACATGATTCTGGTCGGGCACTCGCGCGGTGGCCTGCTGGCGAGCAAGCTCGCTCTTGACATGCCGGAGTCGACCAAAGGTCTCTTCATCGTGTCGAGCGCGACGCTCGCTGGCACCGACCCTAAGTTCCGCGACGTTGAGTTCTACGACGCGATCACGCGTTCGCTTCCGGCGGACGCGTCTCCGGAGGAGATCTGCGGAGCCTTCTTCCGTGCGCTGTACGTGACCCCGGTGCCGCAGGAACAAATCAATGCGGCCGCCGCCAAGTACGTCAAGGAGAACCACCAGAACGCCCTCAAGACCTACCCGATGGTTGAGAAGAAATACTGGGAGCCGAGTCTTCAGGCGGCGAAGGACGACATCCGCGCTCGCCTCTTCGCCGGCGAGGTCAATATTCCCGTCGAAGTCGTCTGGGGCCGCGACGATCGCTCGGCGCCGGTTGACCTGGGCATCGCCTTCTACCAGAAGCTCGCCCTCGTCTCGGAGACCACGAGCCTGCACATCCTGGGAACCGCGGGCCACTGCGTCTTCGCGGAGCGAACCGAGGACTTCGTTCGAATCCTGGCGGACTACGCAGGCCGTCGCAGCGCCAGCTATGCGACGCGTCGTTGATGGTGATCCTGGGGAACTATCCCGCTTGACGGGGTCTTCGAGTCCGTGCCGGATTGGCGCAGCGCGCCCAGATCGACGCGGACCGCTCGCCTGCTTTCGATGGCGTCGATGAATTGGACGTCAGTCCTCTCAAGCCTGGCGAAGTGGACGGTTTCTCCCGTTTGTTCGAAGATCCGCTCGAGGACCGGCCGGGCCAGTGTCCGGATGTCCACCTGCCGTCTGGTCGTATTCGATGGACGGCAGCCTGGTTAACGTCCCTGGGGACCTCTTTGGCGTCCCGCATATGAAGGCCGCCTACAGCGGCAAGCTCGATAAGCAGAACTGGGGCCTTGTGCGCTGCCCTAAAGGCACGGCGCAGAAATCGCCGTGCCGGCTCTCTAACCGGACTCCGACCCAAGGGCGGCGTGCCATCATCCTGCAAAGGCCAGACCGTGGGCCTGTCCGGCGCTGACAGAATCCTGAGCATTGCCGCGACGGTATTGTTCTCGTTCGCCCTTGGAACCCTGGCAGTGGTGGTGCCGATATTGGCCATTGCCGTGGGGTACAGCACGGTCGAAGTCGGAATGATGGTTGCACTTGCAGCAGTCTCGCAGTTAGTGACCCGGATCTTCCTGGGAGCACTGATGCGCAGGGTCCCAGACAAAGCCCTCCTCGTGGGAGCAGCGCTCATGATTGCCGTCTCGTGCGCTCTGATCGCAGTCTCAGATGCATTGGCAATTTTCGTAGTATCCCAGCTGGTCCAGGGCTCGGCTCGAGCCTTGTTCTGGACCAGCAGCCAGACGCACGCCGTCCGCATGTCGACCTCGTCTGTCAAGGGACTGACTGACGTGAATCTCGCCGCAGGGGTCGGAGCACTGCTGGGACCTGCACTTGCCGGTTATCTCTGGGAACTTTCGACACCGCTGCCGCTGATCGTGGCGGCAGCGGCAGGATCGGCGGCCGTCATCCCTGCTGCCCTTCTGACTAGGCTTCCTGTGTTCGCTCCGGAGCATGCCACAGGCGGAATAATGGCGCGAGGCCTCTGGCGGCGCCCTGGCGTCGATGCCGCCTGCTGGATGAACGCTGGAGCGGGCGCCTGGAAGAGCCTCTTGGACTCCTACGTTCCCATCGTGCTCTCCCTTGCCGGCCAACCCGTCGCCGTCATCGGAATCCTGGTAGCCATACCCAACGCTGCCGTCCTGGCCGGAAGTGCATCTGCGAGCTGGCTGCGCAGGCGGGGAAACAGGACGTCCCTTCTCACGGGCCTCCTGGCCACGGGGACGGGCTTGGCCGCGGCGGGGCCACTGGCCGGCGCCGCAGTTGCCGCCGCCGCCGCCCTCGCTGTTTCCGGCGTTGGTGCCGGGATCCTCCAGACTGTCGGACCGGCCATAGCTGCAGATGAAGTGCACCCGGAAGAACGCGGGGATGCTCTCTCCCTGACTGGCACGGTACGGGCTTCAGCGCTCTTCCTAACACCGTTTGTGATGGCACTGCTGGTCAGCGTGGTCCCTGTTGCCGCAGCGCTGGTCACGGCCGGCGTCCTCATGACCCTTCCAGCAGCTGGAAGTATCCGCAGAAAAGACCTTCCAGCGCAGATCGCGCCAACAGAATCAGGTCCAGGCAGGCCGCTCCAACAAACTCAGCTTGAAGCTCCCGAGAAAAAGGTGCCCGATGACAACTGAAACGACTGACACCACTGCTTCGGACATTCCCCGGCTGAAATTGCCGCACGGACACACCATTCCCCGGCTTGGCCTCGGAACCTGGCCGATGCTGGAAGACGAGTGCGAAACTGCGGTGCGTTTCGCACTGCAGAGCGGTTACCGCCTGGTCGACACCGCGTTCCAGTACAGAAACGAAGAAGCAGTCGGCCGGGGCATCCGCACCGCCGGCGTCCCCCGATCCGAATTATTTATTTCCAGCAAGTTCAACAAAGAGTCCCACAGCATCGATGGAGTGCAGCGCGCCTACGACGAGAGCCTGCGCAAACTCGGCCTTGACCATCTGGACATGTTCATGTGTCACTGGCCGGTTCCGGCCTTGGGCAAGTACGTGGACGCCTGGAAGGGCCTTGTGAAGTTGCTGGAGGAGGGCCGTGTAAAAGCCATTGGAGTTTCAAATTTCAAACCAGCCCACCTGAAGGACATTATCGATGCAACGGGAGTAGTTCCGGACGTAAACCAGATCCAACTGAGCCCCGACCTTGCCCGGACTGAGCCGCGCGCTGTCCACAGGTTATTGGGAATAGTCACCGAAGCCTGGAGTCCTATCGGTCGGTCCTCCGGTCTGCGGGCGAATCCGCTGATCATCGAGATCGCTCAGCGCCTGGACAAATCTCCAGCCCAAGTCCTGCTGCGGTGGCATGTCCAACAGGACATCGTCCCCATCCCGCAAGCATCCGACCCTCTGTGGCTCAAAGAAAACTTATCCGTTTTCGACTTCTCGCTCACCGCGGGAGAGATGGCCTCGATTCGGAAGTTGGACAGGGGCGAAGAGGCCGCCCGTGATTCTGACTCACCCGAAAATGGCCATTGACTCGGCCTATGCTCCTCTCTCTGAAGTGAGTTTCTCAGGGGCGCTTTCGCTCCGCCGTGGGGGCCGAAAATGTACTGCTGTGGGGAACCTTTGCGGTGTCGGGGCTGCCGGAGCAGACTGAAGAGTGTGTTCCGGTCGACCCCGGTCTCTCTTTAGTGCCGGTGAGCCTGTAAGTGAGTTTGGTGGTGGAGGGCGCAGCTTTTGTCCGCGGGACCGTGGAATGTTGCCGTTGAGCACGAATGTCAGATTTGTTGTTTATCCGCCTTCCCCGGGACACAGACGCCATCTGTTGGACTGTTCGAGGAAGGGTGAGCTCTCATGGAGGTCATTCACCCGCGCTGCGCGGGTGTCGATATTTCAAAGAAGGACGCGAAGGTCTGTGTCCGCATCCAGGGCCGCGGCGGCCGGTCCACCACATCCACCATCACGACCTGGGGTTCGATGACGGGGCAGATCCTGGGGCTAAAGGAACACCTCCTGGACGAGCACGTGGATCTGGTGGTCATGGAGGCCACCGGTGATTACTGGCGCCCCTTCTACTACCTGCTTGAAGACGACGGACTGAACATCATCCTGGTCAATGCCCATGACGCCAGGAACGTCCCGGGCCGCAAAACCGACGTTTCCGACGCTGCCTGGCTTGCCGACCTGGGCGCCCACGGGCTGGTCCGGGCCTCCTTCGTGCCCCCGCCTCCGATCCGTGAACTGCGGGACCTGACCCGGGCCCGGACCATCATCACTCAGGAACGGACCCGGGAAATCCAGCGCCTGGAGAAACTCCTCGAGGACGCCTGCATCAAACTATCCTCGGTAGCTTCGAACATCACCGGGGTCTCCGGACGACTGATCCTCCAAGCACTCATCGACGGGCAGACCGACCCCGCGGCCCTGGCAGAGATGGCCCAACGCCGGCTGCGGTCCAAAATCCCTGAACTCACCCAAGCCCTCAACGGCCGGTTCACCGAACACCACCGCTACATGACCGGACTCTATCTGCACCGGATTGATGCCCACACCGCCGATATCAACGACCTCAGCGCCAGGATCGAGGCGGCGATGGAGCCCTTTCGTTTCGCCCGGGAGCTCCTCGTGAGCATCCCGGGGTTCAGCACCACCATCGCGGAAATCTTCATCGCCGAAACCGGCGCCGACATGAGCGCATTCGCCACCGCAGGGCAGCTGGCATCCTGGGCCGGTACTTCCCCGGGATCCAACGAATCCGCCGGACGGGTCAAATCCACCAAAACACGGCCCGGCAACCGGTACCTCAAAGGTGCCCTGGGCATCGCTGCTCTGTCCTGCGCGAAATCGAAGAACACCTACCTCGGTGCCAGATACCGGCGCATTGCCTCCCGGCGCGGACCCGCCAAAGCCCTCGTCGCCGTCGAACACTCCATCCTCACCGCAGCGTGGCACATGCTCACCACCGGCGAACTCTACAACGACCCCGGCGCCGACTACTTCACCCGGCAGACACCCGTTAAAACCATGGCCCGGGCCGTCAGACAACTAGAATCCCTCGGCTATCAAGTCATTCTCGAACCCCTGCAACAGACCGGATAACACCGCTCACCCCACGCACCCCACCGCACTCACCTAATTTTCATGTCAGAGGGGTTGCCCTGTGCGTCAGGATGGGGTGAGACACCAGCACTGCTGACCTTCGCACTGCACGGGGCGAGAACGGA
>NZ_LDNX01000041.1:0-10807 GCF_001027955.1 Kocuria sp. SM24M-10
CGGCGAGGGTCGCGCCCGTGGTCAGCACGTCGTCGACGACGACGCAGCGGGCCCCGGCGGGCACGGCCGCCCGCAGCGACCCCGCCTGCCGGGTGCGCCGGCCCGCGCGGCCGAGCCGCTTCTGCGCCGGCCCGGGGAGCACGCCGCGGCGGTGCCGCAGGTGCCCGGCGACCGCGGTCCCCGCCGGGAGCACCCCGCGGCGTGCGCAGTCCTCCAGCAGGACGAGCACGGGGTCGAACCAGCGCCGCCGCAGGGCGGACGGCGCCGTGGGCACCGGGACCAGGAGCACCGGCCCCGGCGGCCACGACGGCGCGGCCGCACGCAGGGCGGTGGCCAGAGCGGCCGCCAGGACGGGGGCGAGGTCGGTGCGGCCGCCGTTCTTGAACGCCAGCACGCAGGTCGCCAGCTCGTGGGCGTAGCGGCCTGCGGCGGTGACCGGCAGGCACGGCCCGAGCAGGGGCGCGGCCGAGGAGGCCTCGAACGGCCGGGCGCACGAGCGGCGCAGCAGCATCCGGCAGCCCCGGCACAGGCCGCTGCCCGGCGCCCGGCACACCGCGCACTCCACCGGCACGAGGACCTCGGCGGCCTCGGCCAGCCGGTCCAGGACGCGGACGGCCGCACGGTCCAGGGCGCGGGCGCGGTGCGGTTCGACGGGCATGGGCCCATGGTGGCCCGGAGGACCCGCCCGGCGCGCGGGGCGGACCCGGGTCCGCACGGCCGCGCCTGTGGACCGCGCGGCGCCCGACGACGCGCCGGCGGGCACCCGTGGCGGACGTCCCGCCGGCGGACGGCGGCGGGGGCGTCAGCCGGCGAAGGCGGTGTCCCGCACGTCCTCGCTCTGCGGGGCCCAGGCGTTGCCGGTGAGCATGTGCAGCGTCCCGCCGGCCACGGCGTAGACGGAGGAGGCGCCGTTGCCGCCGCTGAGCCCCGTGAGCCCCTCCAGGCCGGGCAGCTCCCGGTGGCGTCCCGACACGTCGTAGACCCGGGGCCGCACGGACCCGGTCCCGCCGAGCGGGGCGGTCACGAACTCCCGGTCGCTGAGCCACAGCGCCACGTCCGCGTCCACGTCCGCGGCCACCCGGTACGGCTCGTTGAGCCGCTGCGGAGCGCCCCCGGATCCGCGCACCACGCCCGAGAGCCACACCTGCGCGACCCCGTCGTCCTGGGTGACCACCAGCGCCCGCGTGCCGCCGCGGGAGATCCGCAGGGACGTCACCGTCCGCGCGGCCAGCCACGGGGCCTCCACGCGCACCGGTTCCGCGTCCCGGGCCCCGGGGCGCACGGCCCGCACCGTCCCGGCCGAGTCCGCGGCCCACACCCACCCGTGCTCGTCGAAGCTCGGGCGGGTCAGGCCCGTGCCGCTGAAGCGCTCCACGGGCTCCGACGCACGGTCCATGGTCACCAGGGCGCCGGTGCCGGCGTCCACGAACGCGAAGTGCTCGGCGGCGGTGTCCATCGCCGGGCTGGAGGGCCGGTGGCCGTCCAGGGACGCGAGGCCGTTGACGACGTCGGTCTGGCCGCCCTGGTAGAACACGAGCCCGCCGTCGCGCAGGCCGATCTGCCGGGACGGCACCGTGACGTCCTCGACCGGGGCCGCGTCGGTCCATCCCGCACCGAGCTCCACGGGCGCGCCGTCCACGAGCAGCTCGACGTCGTTCACGGAGGTGAGCGAGCGCAGGCTCAGCGCGAGCTGGTCGTGCATCCGGCGGTTGGTCTCGATGTTCGCCGGGTCGAAGTCGGGCACGCTGAGCTCCACGGTCGCGGTGCCGTTGCGCACCGGCACCGCCGAGCCCGCCAGCGTGGTGCCGGCGGGGAAGGCGGTGCTCACCGCGCCGCGCAGGTAGGGGGCGGGGCCGCCGAGCAGGCCGCGCACGATCGAGGTGGACACGGGCGTGCGGTCGGGGAACCAGCGCGGGTCCGCGACGAAGTTGCTCTCGTCCGTGTCGGCGAAGTAGAGCTGGTGGGGCTCGAAGATCTCCTCGAAGTCCGTGGCGGTGAGCACAGTGGCGTCGGGGGCGTCCGAGATCCGCCACTGCCCGTCCACCTGGACCACGTCGAAGTCGAGCACCTCGGCGGCCCCGGCGGGCTTGCGCTCGATCACGCCCGTGCCGTCCACGACGGCGGCGACCTCGAGGCTCATCCGGTACTCGTTCTCCTCCAGCCGGGGCACGAGCGACGGTTCGCCGCGGTGCACGATGGTGCGCGCGTCGGGGTGCCAGGTCGCCGCGAGCTCCGGGGTCAGGTACTCCCGGGCCACGGAGTAGTCGTCGCCCACGCCCGTGCCGGCCGCGAGGAAGCCGCGGATCACCTGCTCGGGCGCCGCGCCGTCCTGGGGGCCCGCCGGTGCGACGTCGTAGGTGGGCTCGGCCGTGGTGCGGGTGGGCTCGGCGTGGCGGTGGACCGGCCCGGAGCGCGGAATGGCGCCGCAGCCGCCGAGGGCCACCGCCAGGCACAGGGCGGCGGCCGTCGTGGCCCGGCGGCGGTGGGTGCTGCTCATGGTCGGTCCTCCTCGTCGGCCGGCGCCGCCGGAGGTGTCTCCTCCGGTGGCCGCACGGACGTCAGGACCAGGGTGCCGGTGGCCGTCACCTCCGCCGTCTCCGGGTAGGCGGCGGGATCCGGGGGCAGGCCGACGGGGCTGGTGTCCTCCGGTCCGAGCCGGCGCGCGCGGGTGCGGGGCAGGGTGAGCCGGAAGCAGGCGCCCTCCCCCGGGGCGCCCCAGACGTCGAGGCGCCCCCCGTGCAGCCGGGTGTCCTCGGTCGCGATGGCCAGGCCCAGACCGGTCCCGCCCGTGGTGCGGGCCCGGGCGGGGTCGGCGCGCCAGAAGCGGTTGAACACCTTCTCCGCCTCCGCCTCGTCCATGCCGATGCCGTGGTCCCGCACGGCCACGGCCGCCGCGACGTCGGAGGCGCCCACGACGATGTCGATGGGCCGGCCCTCCCCGTGCTCCAGGGCGTTCACGACGAGGTTGCGCAGGATCCGCTCGATCCGCCGCTGGTCGCCCTGGACCGTGCAGCGGGACAGCTCGGAGCGCACCCGCACGGCCGACCCCGAGGAGACGGCGAGCGGGGCGGCGCCCTCCACGACGTCGTGCACCACGGAGAACAGCTCCACGCTGGTCACCTCGAGCCGGGCGGCGCCGGCGTCGAAACGGGAGATCTCGAGCAGGTCGGCCAGGAGGGAGTCGAAGCGGTCCACCTGGTGGTAGAGCAGCTCGGCGGACCGCCGGTTGACGGGGTCGAAGTCCTCGCGGGCGTTGAACAGCACCTCCGCGGCCATCCGGACCGTGGTCAGCGGGGTGCGCAGCTCGTGGGAGACGTCGGAGACGAAGGTCTGCTGCATCGAGGAGAGCTGCTCCAGCTGGGTGATCTGCTCCTGCAGGCTGTCGGCCATCCGGTTGAAGGAGCGCGCCAGCCGGGCGACCTCGTGCGAGCCGCTGACCGGCAGGCGCACCCCGAGGTCGCCCTCGGCGAGCTGCTCGGCCACCCGGGCCGTGCTGGAGACGGGGCGGACGACCTCCCGGGTCACGTACCAGACGATCGCGCCCACGAGCAGGAGCAGCACCACGACCGACAGCAGCAGCACCGCGTGCATCGCGTCCAGGGTCCGCTGGGGCTCGGAGAAGTCGTAGACGAGGTAGAGCCCGTAGCGGGAGTTCTGGTAGAGCTCCACCACCGTGCCCACGACGACGACCGGGACCTCGTCCCCGTTCTCGGTCATCGGCACCGACGCGGGCTGCCAGAACACCCCGTCCTGCTCCGCGAGGCGCTTCTGCAGCTCCTGCGGGACGGTGCTCGACGTCATCCACGGGCTCTGGCTCTGCGCCGGGATGAGGGTCTGTCCGCTCGTGTAGTCCATCGGCAGCAGGATCCAGCGCTCCGTCTCGGCGCCGTCCACCGAGAGCGCGCCCAGGGTGGAGGCGACGAGCGCCTGCAGCTCGTCGCGGTCCGAGGCGTCGGAGGCGTCGAAGCTGGCCTGCACCTGCTCGAAGTCCGCGGTGGCCGAGGCGAGCACCTGGTCGAGGCGCTCGTTGAAGAGCCGGTCGGCGATCTGGTGCGAGAGGAAGCTGCCGGTGACGAAGAACGCCAGTGCCGTCAGGGACAGGGACACGGCGATGGCGCGGAACTGCAGGGACTGCCGCCAGCGGCGCGCCAGGAGGAGCCGGAACAGCTGCAGGCGGCGGCCCGTGGCGCGGGCCGGCCCGCGGCGCCGGGGGGAGGCGACGGCGTCCTGCGGGGTCATCGGGCGGACGAGCCCGCCTTGTAGCCGACGCCGCGCACGGTGACCACGATCTCGGGGTTCTCCGGGTCCCGCTCGATCTTGGAGCGCAGCCGCTGCACGTGGACGTTGACCAGCCGGGTGTCGGCGGCGTGCTGGTAGCCCCACACGTCGCGCAGCAGCATCTCGCGGGAGAAGACCTGGTGCGGGGCCCGGGCCAGGGCGGTGAGCAGGTCGAACTCGAGCGGGGTGAGGTTGATCTCGTGGTCGCCGCGGTGCACGCTGTGCCCGCTGACGTCGATGGTCAGGTCACCGATCCGCAGCTCGGAGGAGTGGGCGCGCTCGACCGGGCGCAGGCGGGCTTTGACCCGGGCCACGAGCTCGGCCGGCTTGAAGGGCTTGGGCACGTAGTCGTCGGCGCCGGCCTCCAGCCCGCGGACGACGTCGACGGTGTCCGACTTCGCGGTGAGCATCACGACCGGGACGTCGGAGATCGTGCGGATCTCGCGGCAGACCTGGATGCCGTCCTTGCCCGGGAGCATGAGGTCGAGCAGCAGCAGGTCCGGGCGCACGGCGCGGAACGTGTCCACGGCCGTGCCGCCGTCGTAGCAGAAGACGGGCTCGAAGCCCTCCGCGGTCAGGACGATCCCGATCATCTCCGACAGGGCAGCGTCGTCGTCGACGACCAGTATTCGCGCGTTCATCGCCTCTCCGCTGGGATCGGGCGGGCCCGCCGGAGGCGGCTCCTGCCGTGGCCCCGGGAGGTCCGGGGCACCGTGCTGGACCGGGGTCCACCTGCATTGTCCCCGATCCCGGCCGGGGCGCGCACCTCGGCGCGCAGTGTGTCGGCTCCCACGGGTGCCCCCTCAGGCCTCGGCCGCGGTGCGGGCGAGGGCCGAGGCGGTCCCGGTGACGCGGGAGAGGACCTCGCGCACCCCGTCGGGGCCCAGGGCGAGGAGGTCCTCCCGGGGCGTGATGCGCACGCGGTCCAGGGCCGCCGCGGGCAGCCCCAGGTCGCGCCAGGTGCCCCACACGGCCGCGGCGAGCGCGTCGGCGCCGGCACCGGCGGGGGGCACGGGGACGAGGCCGAGCCACAGCTCGGTGCCGTCCTCCACGAGCGCGGCGAGCGGTTCCCAGGCGCGGGCGGCGCCCTCCGGGGCGGTCAGCTGGACGGCGTCGGCGCCGGCCTCCGGGGCCAGCCGGGGGTCGACCCCGGGGGGCAGCCGCAGCGCGACGGCGGCGGCCCCGGCCTGGCGGCAGGCCTCGACCACGGCGGCCAGCGAGGTCCGGGCCTCCGCCGCGGGCACGGCCCGCAGGGTGCGGTAGCCGCTCATCGTGGGCAGGGTGCCCGCGAGCACCTGCGCGAGGTCCGGCTCGTCCAGCTGGACGACGACCTCGCGGCCGGGCGCCGCGGCCCGCACGGCGCACACGTGCGCGGCGACCCCGGAGGCCAGGGAGTCGCGCAGGTCGCGGCGGGCGCCGTGGTCCTTGAGGGCGCGCTCCCCGGCGTGCAGGTGCAGCCGGGCGGCGAGGGTGAGCGGGCCGAGCAGCTGGGTCTTGACCGGGGCGTCGTCACCGCCGCTCTCGGCGCCGATCACGTCGGCGAGGACGTTGACGTCGCCGGCCAGCAGGGCCCGGGCGGCCCGGGAGTCCTTGCCGGGGACCCCGGAGACGCGCAGCCCGTGCGGCTGGCGGTCCGCGTGGAGCTCGTCGAGCACCGCGGCGGTGCGGGCCACCGGGTCCGCGGCCGGTCCGCGGGCGGGCAGGGACGGCAGGAAGGAGAGGTGCGGGGCGCCGAGCTCGCCGCGCAGCAGCGTGACGGTCTCCACCACGTCGGTGCCGGGCATCGCGCCCAGGGCCGTGCCCACGACGTGCGGGACGTCCGGGTCGGTGCGCCGGGGGTCGGGTGCGCGGTTCACGACTCGTCCGGGTCCTGCCGCCGGTGGTCCTCGGAGATGGCCACGTGGTGGCGGATGACCTCGCTGATGATGAAGTTCAGGAACTTCTCCGCGAACTCCGGGTCCAGCTGGGCGGAGGCGGCGAGGGCCCGCAGCCGGCCGATCTGGGCCGTCTCGCGGTCCGGGTCCCCGGCCGGCAGTCCGTGGGTGGCCTTGAGCACCCCGACGCGCTGGGTGGCCTTGAACCGCTCGGCGAGCAGGTGCACGAGGGCCGCGTCGATGTTGTCGATGGTGCCGCGGATGGACTGCAGCTCGGCGAGCACCCGGGGGTCCGCCTCGCCCCGCAGCGAGGACGCCGCGGGGTCGAAGTCGTGGTGGGCACGGACGTCGGCGGAGGCGTGGGGGTGCGGAGCGCTCATGCCCGCCAGTCTATCGGCCGGCGCCGGGCCCGCTCGCGACGTCGGGGCGGGCCAGCGAGTGCGCCCGGTCCACGGTGGCCTGCCCGAGCACGCGGGTGCCCTGGTAGAGCACGACGGACTGCCCGGGGGCGACCCCGCGCAGCGGCTCCTCGAGCCGGACCACCAGCTCGGGCACCGGGGCGCCGCCGGCACCCTCGACGAGCTCCAGGTGCGCCCGGGCGGCCACCGGGTCCCCGTGCGCACGGACCTGCGCCCGGACGGGGAACGACGACGACGCCTCCCCCGCCGCGGCCCCGGGCCGCAGCACCGGCGCCGCCTCGGGCACGGGCGCCCCGGCCCAGGAGGGGCGGATCCCGCGCAGCTCGTCCACGGCGAGCATCGACTCCGGGCCCACGACGACCTCGTTGGTCTTGGGCCGGATCTCCAGCACGAAGCGCGGCTTCCCGTCGGGGGCGGGGGTGCCGATCCGCAGGCCCCTGCGCTGGCCCACGGTGAAGGCGTTGGCCCCGGGGTGGGTGCCGACGACGGTGCCCTCGACGTCGCGGATCTCGCCCTCGCGCATCTCGATGCGCTCGGCGAGCCAGCCGCGGGTGTCGCCGTCGGGGATGAAGCAGATGTCGTGGGAGTCGGGCTTCTGCGCCACGGACAGGCCCCGCCGGGCCGCCTCGGCCCGCACCTCGGCCTTGGACGGGGTGTCGGCCAGCGGGAGCAGCACGTGCTCGAGCTGCTCGGCGGTGAGCACCCCCAGCACGTAGGACTGGTCCTTGGCCCAGTCCGCGGCCCGGTGCAGCTCCCGCCGGCCGTCGGCGTCCTGGACGACCTTGGCGTAGTGGCCGGTGCACACGGCGTCGAAGCCCAGGGCGAGGGCCTTCTCCAGCAGGGCCGCGAACTTGATCTTCTCGTTGCAGCGCAGGCACGGGTTGGGCGTGCGCCCCGCGGCGTACTCGGCGACGAAGTCGTCGACCACGTCGGCCTGGAAGCGCTCGGAGAAGTCCCACACGTAGTAGGGGATGCCCAGCACGTCGGCGGCGCGCCACGCGTCCCGGGAGTCCTCGATCGTGCAGCAGCCGCGGGAGCCGGTGCGCAGGGTGCCGGGGGCGCGGGAGAGGGCCAGGTGCACGCCCGTGACGTCGTGGCCGGCGTCGACGGCCCGGGCGGCCGCCACGGCCGAGTCGACGCCGCCGCTCATGGCTGCCAGTACTCGCACGGTCGGGTCCTTCCCCTGCGCGGGGGCAGGTGGGTCGGGGGTCGTGATCGGGGGTCGTGATCGGGGGTCGTGGGCTCAACGACCCGGTGCCGGGGCCTATTCCCGGCCCGGGGGTGCGGGCTCAGGCCGGGGGCGCCCCGGAGAGCCCGGCGCGCCGGGCCCGGGCGTGGACCTCGGGCAGCGCGTCGAGCAGGGCGTCGACGTCGGCCTCGGTGCTCGTGCGCCCCAGGCTGAAGCGCTGGGCCCCGCGGGCCGCGGCCTCGTCGAGGCCCATGGCCAGCAGCACCGAGGACGCCCGGGGCACCCCGGCGTGGCAGGCCGAGCCGGTGGAGGAGGCGATCCCGGCGCCGTCGAGCAGGAACAGCAGCGAGTCCCCCTCGCACCCCGGGAAGGTGAAGTGGGCGTTGCCGGGCAGCCGGGCGCCCGTGTGCTCCGGATCCTCCGGTCCGCGCAGCACGGCCTCCGGCACGGCCCGCCGCACGCCCTCCACCAGGCGGTCGCGCAGGGCCGCGAGCCGCTCGGCCTCGTCCGCCCGCTCGGCCACGGCCTCCCGGGCCGCGGCCCCGAAGCCGGCGAGCGCGGCGGCGTCGAGGGTGCCGGAGCGGATCCGGCGCTCCTGCCCGCCGCCGTGCTGGACGGGGGCGAGCCCGACGGCGCGCCCGGCCACGAGGGCTCCCGCGCCCACCGGCCCGCCCACCTTGTGCGCCGAGACGGCCAGCGTGGTCAGCCCGGGCAGGTGCGCGTCGACGGGCAGGGAGCCGAAGGCCTGGACGGCGTCGCAGTGGAAGGGGACGCCGAACTCCTCGGCGAGCGCGGCCAGCTCCGCCACGGGCTGGACGGTGCCGACCTCGTTGTTGGCCCACATCACGCTCAGCAGTGCCACGGAGCCGGGGTCCCGGGCCAGCTCCGCCCGGACCGTCTCCGGGTCCACCCGGCCCGCGGCGTCGACGGGCAGGTGCACGGGCTCGGCACCCTCGTGGGCGGCCAGCCACTCCACGGTCTCGGCGACCGCGGCGTGCTCCACCGAGGAGACGAGGATGCGGCGGCGGCGCGGGTCGGCCTCCCGGCGGTGCCGGTACAGGCCCTGCACGGCCAGGTTGTCGGCCTCGGTGCCCCCGGAGGTGAAGATCACCTCGACGGGGTCCGCGCCGAGGGCCGCGGCGACGTCGTCGCGGGCCTGCTCGACCACCGTGCGCGCCGACCGCCCGGCCCGGTGCAGCGAGGAGGGGTTGCCGCCGCGGGCCAGCTGCT
This sequence comes from Kocuria sp. SM24M-10, assembly GCF_001027955.1. Classification (NCBI taxonomy): domain Bacteria; kingdom Bacillati; phylum Actinomycetota; class Actinomycetes; order Micrococcales; family Micrococcaceae; genus Kocuria; species Kocuria sp. SM24M-10. The sequence goes on from NZ_LDNX01000041.1 coordinate 8,991, forward strand.
CGGTGACCGCGGCGAGCGCGGAGGGCCGGAGGGGCGCGGTGGCGGCGTGGTCGAGGTAGACGGGACGGTGCGGCACGCCCTCCAGTCTAGGCCGCCGGACCGGGCGCCGGCCCGGCGTCCGTAGACTGGCGGGCATGCTCCGCATCCTCTTCCACACCCCCGAGATCCCGGGCAACACCGGCAACGCGATCCGTCTGGCCGCCGTCACCGGGGCCGAGCTGCACCTCGTGGAGCCCCTGGGCTTCGACTTCGGCTCCGCGCACCTGCGCCGGGCCGGCCTCGACTACCACGACCTCGCCGTGCTGACCGTGCACCCGGACTTGGAGACGGCCTGGGCGGCGCTGGCCCCGGAGCGGGTCTTCGCCTTCACCACGGACGGGGAGCTGGCGCACACCGACGTCGCCTACCGCCCCGGCGACGTGCTGCTGTTCGGCCGCGAGTCCGTGGGGCTGCCCCCGGAGGTCAAGGCGGACCCGCACGTCACCGCGCGGGTCCGGATCCCGATGCTGCCCGCCCGCCGCTCGCTCAACCTCGCGAACTCGGCGTCCATCGCCGTCTACGAGGCCTGGCGGCAACTGGGCTTCGCCGGCGCCGGCCGGTAGCCCGGCCGGCGCGCGCACCGGATCAGGACTGCTCCGCGGCGTCCCCGACGGTCACCTCGACGGTGCGCTCCTCGCCGTCGCGCAGGAACGTCATGCTGCCGGTCCCGCCCGCCGGCAGCTCCCGCACGGCGGCGGTGAGGGAGTTCGCGTCCTCGATCCGGTGCCCGTTGAACTCGGTGACGACGTCGTCGACCTCCAGCCCGGCCTCGTCGGCCGGCGAGCCGGGGACGACCTCGCGCACCACGGCGCCGTCGGAGAACGCCCGGCTCTGCCCGTCGGCGGCGGGCGCGGCGCTGACGCTCGTGCCGAGGTAGCCGTGGCTGGCGGTGCCGTCCGCGATGATCTCCTCGGCCACGCGCCGGGCGGTGTCGACCGGGATCGAGAAGCCGACGCCGATGTTGCCGGCCTCCGTGCCGGCCCCGGCCGAGGCGATCGCCACGTTGATCCCGATCACCTCGCCGTCGGTGTTGATCAGCGGACCGCCCGAGTTGCCCGGGTTGATCGCGGCGTCGGTCTGCATCACGTTGAGGTAGACCGACGCCGCGGCGCGCTGCGAGCCCCCGCCCCGGCCCTCCTCGTCGGGGAGGTCGAAGAAGAAGTTGTTGCCGTCGCCCTGCTCGGAGCCGCCCTCGGAGGGCGTGGACGGCGCGGCGGAGGAGGCCACGGCGATGGTGCGGTTCAGGGTGGAGACGATGCCGTCGGTCACCGTTCCCGCGAGCCCGAGGGGGGCCCCGATCGCGATCGCCGTGTCGCCCACGTTGACGTCGTCCAGGGAGCCGAGGGTCGCCGGCGTCAGGCCCGGGACGTCGACCTTGAGCACCGCGAGGTCGGAGAGCGGGTCCGTGCCGACCACGGTGGCCGGGTGGACGCTGCCGTCCTCGAGCTGGACCTCGATGCCGGGGTCGCTGGCCGTGCCGTCGAGCGTGACCACGTGCGTGTTGGTCAGGATGTGGCCCTCGTCGTCGAGGATCACGCCGGAGCCGGAGCCGGACTGACCGCCGCCGGAGGCGGAGATCGTCACCACCGACGGGGAGGCCTTGAGCGCCGCCGCGGTGACCGCGTTCACCTCGTCCTGGTCGTTGACGATGATCGACTCCGACGTCGAGCCGCTCGTCACCGGAGCGGCGCCGCCTCCGTCCAGCAGGGCGTCGGTCCCCACGGCCGCCCCCGCTCCCACGAGCGCGGCGAGCGCCATCCCGGTGACGAGCGCGCCCG
>NZ_LDNX01000042.1:0-10884 GCF_001027955.1 Kocuria sp. SM24M-10
CCCGGTGTTGGGGCGGGCCCCGGTCCTCGCCTATCCTGGACGAGGATTTCCGTACCCGACCAGAGGACTCATTCATGGCGCGCATCGGCGAGACCGCGGATCTGCTCAAGTGCTCCTTCTGCGGCAAGAGCCAGAAGCAGGTCCGCAAGCTCATCGCGGGCCCACGCGTCTACATCTGCGACGAGTGCATCGAGCTGTGCAACGAGATCATCGAGGAGGAGCTGAGCGAGGTCAAGGACCTCGAGCAGCAGGAGCTGCCCACGCCCCACGAGATCTACCAGCACCTGCACCAGTACGTCATCGGGCAGGAGACGGCCAAGCGGGCGCTGTCCGTGGCGGTGTACAACCACTACAAGCGGGTCCGGGCCGGGGAGAACGGCAAGCCCCTGTCCCTGGCCACCGCGGCCGGTGACGAGGACGTGGAGATCGCCAAGTCCAACATCCTGCTCGTCGGGCCCACCGGCTCCGGCAAGACCTACCTGGCGCAGTCGCTGGCCCGCCGGCTCGACGTCCCCTTCGCCGTCGCCGACGCCACGTCCCTCACCGAGGCGGGCTACGTGGGCGAGGACGTGGAGAACATCCTCCTCAAGCTCATCCAGGCCGCGGACTACGACGTCAAGCGGGCCGAGACGGGCATCATCTACATCGACGAGATCGACAAGATCTCCCGCAAGTCCGAGAACCCCTCCATCACCCGCGACGTCTCCGGGGAGGGCGTGCAGCAGGCACTGCTGAAGATCCTCGAGGGCACCGTGGCCTCGGTGCCGCCGCAGGGCGGGCGCAAGCACCCCCAGCAGGAGTTCATCCAGATCGACACCACGAACGTGCTGTTCATCGTGGCCGGCGCCTTTGCCGGCCTGGAGGACATCGTGGACTCCCGCGCCGGGCACACCAGCATCGGCTTCGGCGCCGCGCTGCGGGAGAGCGGCCCGCGGCGGGACCTGATGGCCGACGTCATGCCCGAGGACCTGCTGAAGTTCGGCCTGATCCCCGAGCTCATCGGCCGGCTGCCCGTGGTCACCACCCTGCGGGAGCTCACCGTCGCCGACCTCACCCGGATCCTCACCGAGCCGCGCAATGCCCTGGTGAAGCAGTACCGGAAGATGTTCCAGCTCGACGGCGTCGAGCTGACCTTCGACCCGGACGCGCTGGAGGCCGTCGCCGAGCTGGCGATCCAGCGCGGCACCGGTGCCCGCGGGCTGCGCGCCATCCTCGAGGACGTCCTGCAGCCCGTGATGTTCGAGCTGCCCAGCCGCGAGGACATCGCCGCCGTGCTCGTCACCGCCGAGGCCGTGGCCAAGCGGGCCGAGCCGGAGGTCATCACCCACGAGATGATCCGTGAGGAGCAGAACCGGAACAAAACCGCCTGATCCGTGGCTTGTACTCCGTGAGGCGCCCGCCGGTCCCGGCGGGCGCACCCGCGAGGAGAGGAAGCTGATGACGGACAAGGTCGATTTCTGGTTCGATCCCCTGTGCCCCTGGGCCTGGATGACCTCCCGCTGGATGGAGGAGGTGGAGTCCCGCCGCGACGTGGAGGTCACGTGGCGGATCATCTCGCTCGGCATCCTCAACGAGGAGAACCCGGACAACCACCACCACGGCCACGAGGAGTCGATGTGGCTGGTGCGCGTGGTCGAGGCCGCGGCGGACGCCCACGGCGACGAGCAGCGCAAGAAGCTCTACGACGCGATGGGCACCCGCCGCCACCCCGGCGGCATGGAGGACCTGGAGCAGATCATCACCGAGTCGCTCGCGGAGGTCGGGCTGCCCGCCGAGCTCGCGGCGGCCAAGGACTCCGCGGAGTTCGACGGGGCGCTGCGGGCCTCCACGGAGGCCGCGCGGGCGGTCGCCGGGCAGGACATCGGCACCCCCTGCATCGCGGTCAACGGCACCGGGTTCTTCGGTCCCGTGTTCACCCCCGCCCCGAAGGGCGAGGAGGCCGCGAGGATCTGGGACGGCTCCCTGGCGCTGGCCTCCTACCCGGGGTTCTACGAGCTCAAGCGCGGGCGGGAGCAGGGCCCCGTCTTCTCCTGAGCCTCCGCCACGCCCCGGGCACCGGGGAGCGGCGCCGCGCCGGACCCGGCACGGAGGAAGCCCCCATGGACTGCCATGGGGGCTTCCTCCGTGGCCGGGGCGTCTACCGAGCCGGCTCCTCGGCGGGGGCCAGCTCCACGTCGCGCACGCTGAGGCCCGCGTCCCCGGCCACGAGCGAGAGCTGCGCGGCGTTGCCGGCGGCCCGGAGGTCGTCCAGGCCGGCCTCGAGCCGGGCCACGTCCTCGGCGGCGGCGCCGATGGTCGCCGAGCGCACGGCGGTGCGCTGCTTGACCTTGGCCTCGGACTTCGCCTTGCGCAGTCCGGACAGCGCCTCGCCCAGGGTGGTGAGGATCTCCGGGTCGGCCCCGTCCACGGCCGCGGCGAAGGCGTCGGCCGCCGGCCACGCGGCCCGGTGCACGGACCCGGTGCGCCACCAGGACCACACCTCCTCCGTGGCGAAGGGCAGCACCGGGGCGAACAGCCGCAGCAGGGCGTCGAGGGTGGTGGCGAGCGCGGCGTGCACGGACGCCTGCGCGGCCTCGCCGCGGGCCCCGTAGGCCCGGTCCTTGACGAGCTCGACGTAGTCGTCGGTGAACGTCCAGAAGAACTGCTCGGTGAGCTGCAGCGCCCGGGCGTACTCGTAGTCGGCGAAGGCCTGGGTGGCGCGCTCCACCACGGTGCGCAGCTGCGCGAGCAGCGCCCGGTCCAGGGGCTCGGTCAGCACGTCGGCGGACGCCCCGGCGCCGAGCACGGACGCCTCCGTGACGCCCTGGGCGAGGACGAACTTCGAGGCGTTGAGCAGCTTGATCGCCAGCCGGCGGCCGATCTTCATCTGCCCCTCGTCGTAGGCGGTGTCCGCGCCCAGGCGGGCCGAGGCGGCCCAGTAGCGCACCGCGTCGGCGCCGTAGTTCTCGAGCACCTCCGTGGGGACGACCACGTTGCCCTTGGACTTGGACATCTTCTTGCGGTCCGGGTCGAGGATCCACCCGGAGAGCGCGGTGTTGGTCCAGGGCACCGTGCCGGCCAGCGACTCCGAGCGCACGACCGTGGAGAACAGCCAGGTGCGGATGATGTCGTGGCCCTGCGGCCGCAGGTCCATCGGGAACGTGTTGGCGTGCAGCTGCTCGTCGAACGCCCAGCCGGTGGCGATCTGGGGGGTCAGCGAGGACGTCGCCCAGGTGTCGAGCACGTCCGGGTCGCCGGTGAAGCCGTGCGGCTGGTCCCGCTGGGACTCGTCGAAGCCGGGAGCCGGCTCGGCGGCCGGGTCCACCGGCAGCTGGTCGTGGGCGGGCAGGACGGGAGCGTCGTAGTCCGGGTTGCCGTCGCCGTCGAGGCGGTACCAGACCGGGAACGGGACCCCGAAGAAGCGCTGGCGGGAGATCAGCCAGTCGCCGTTGAGCCCCTCGATCCAGTTCTCGTACCGGGAGCGCATGAACGAGGGGTGCCAGTCCATCTCCCGGCCCCGCGCCAGCAGCGCCTCGCGGCGCTCGGCGTCGCGGCCGCCGTTGCGGATGTACCACTGGCGGGAGGTGACGACCTCCAGGGGCTTGTCGCCCTTCTCGTAGAAGTTCACCGGGTGCACGACCTTCTGCGGCTCGCCCGCCAGGTCCCCGGACTCGTGGAGCATCTCCACGACGGCCTGCTGGGCGGAGAACACCGTCCGGCCGGCCACCCGGGCGTAGTGCTCGGCCGGGGACCCGGCGGCGATCCACTCCGGGGTCTCGTTCGCGAAGCGGCCGTCACGGCCGACCAGCGCGCGGGTCGGCAGCTCCAGCTCCCGCCACCACGTGACGTCGGTGAGGTCGCCGAAGGTGCAGATCATCGCGATCCCGGAGCCCTTGTCCGGCTTGGCCAGGGGGTGCGCCCGGACCTCGACCTCGACGTCGAACAGCGGAGAGCGCACCGTGGTGCCGAACAGCGGCTGGTAGCGCTCGTCGTCGGGGTGGGCCACGAGGGCCACGCACGCGGGCAGCAGCTCGGGGCGGGTCGTCTCGATGTGGACGGTCCCGCCGTCGGGCCGGTGGAAGGCCACCCGGTGGTAGAAGCCCTCCCGCTCCCGGTCCTCCAGCTCGGCCTGGGCCACGGCGGTGCGGAAGGTGACGTCCCACAGGGTGGGGGCCTCGGCGAGATAGGCGTGGCCCGCGGCCAGGTCCTCGAGGAAGGCGCGCTGGGAGACCGCCCGGGAGCGGGCGTCGATCGTGCGGTAGGTGCGGGTCCAGTCCACGGACAGGCCCAGGGTGGAGAAGAGGTGCTCGAAGACCTTCTCGTCCTCGACCGCCAGCTCCTCGCAGAGCTCGATGAAGTTCCGGCGGGAGACCACGTCCCAGTCGCGCTGGTTCTTCGCGGGCTTCTCCGGCGGGCGGTACCCCTCCACGTAGGGCCGGGCGGGGTCGCAGCGCACGCCGTAGTAGTTCTGCACCCGCCGCTCGGTGGGCAGGCCGTTGTCGTCCCAGCCCAGCGGGTAGAAGACGTTCTTGCCGCTCATCCGCTGGTAGCGGGCGATCACGTCGGTCTGCGTGTAGGAGAACATGTGGCCGACGTGGAGGGAGCCGGAGGCGGTCGGCGGGGGAGTGTCGATCGAGTAGACCTGCTCGCGGGTCGTGTCCTCGTCGAACGCGAAGGTGCCCTCCTCGCGCCACTTCCGCGAGTACGTCTGCTCCAGTCCCTCCAGCGCGGGCTTGTCGGGAACGGTCACGGTCGTCGGTGCGGGCGTGTCTGTGCCCTGCGTGTTGTCAGCCATGCGGACCAGTCTCTCATGAGGCCCGGCCCGGTCCGGGGGAGCCCCGGCCTCGGCACCGGCCCGCGCGTGGGTTAAGCTGGGGGCAGTCATCACGGCGTCGATCCGGCCATCACCGGGGAGCCTTCGGAAGAACAGGTCCCGCCCGCCGCGGGAGGGACCCCAGTAGAACCGAACGGGTAAGCCCGTCACAGCAGTCAACGAGCGGCGGCCCGCCTCCGCCCCGGGGATGCTCCCGGGGAAGCGGACCGCAAGCGAGGTGGTACCGCGTTCCGTCCCGGGCGACCGGCCGGCAGCGTCCTTGCTCCCTGACCCGCACGAGCAGCACCGACGTCAGAACGAGGATGGACCCCGTGTCAGACCAGCCCGTCTACCCCAAGGCGACCACCGACCCCGCCGCCCGCGGCGTGCCCGCGGCGCCCGCGTTCCCGGCCGTCGAGGAGCGGGTCCTCGCCTACTGGGCGCAGGACCGCACCTTCCAGGCCAGCGTGGACCAGCGCGATCCCGGCCGGGACGGCTCCAACGAGTTCGTCTTCTACGACGGCCCTCCCTTCGCCAACGGCCTGCCCCACTACGGCCACCTGCTCACCGGCTACGTCAAGGACCTCGTGGCCCGCTACCAGACCCAGCAGGGCCGCCGGGTGGAGCGCCGCTTCGGCTGGGACACCCACGGGCTGCCCGCCGAGCTGGAGGCCATGAAGCAGCTGGGCATGGCCGACAAGGAGGAGATCGAGCGGATGGGCGTCGCGGCGTTCAACGACGCCTGCCGGTCCTCCGTGATGAAGTACGCCTCCGAGTGGCAGGACTACGTGACCCGCCAGGCGCGCTGGGTGGACTTCGACAACGACTACAAGACCCTCAACCCCGAGTACATGGAGTCCGTGATCGCGGCGTTCAAGGCGCTCGACGACAAGGGCCTCGTCTACTCCGGCTACCGCGTGCTGCCCTACTGCTGGAAGGACGAGACGCCGCTGTCCAACCACGAGCTGCGGATGGACGACGACGTCTACCAGGACCGCCAGGACCAGACCGTCACCGTCACCTTCCCCGTGCTCGACGACGCCTCCTGGGCGGTCCGGCCCGAACTGGCCGCCGAGCTGGCCGGGGTGGAGGCCCTCGCCTGGACCACCACGCCGTGGACGCTGCCGACCAACCAGGCGATCGCCGTGGGCCCGGAGATCGTCTACGCGGTGGTCCCCGGGGCCGGGGAGCTCGCGGGCCGCCGCTTCCTGATCGCCGAGGAGCTGCTGGGCGCCTACGCCAAGGACCTGGGCTGGGGCGAGGAGGAGGACCCCGCGGCCGCGGCGGCGGCCGCCGTGACCGCCCGCCACCGCGGGGCGGACCTCGAGGGGCTGCGCTACCGGCGGCTGTGGGACTACTACGCCGACGCCGAGCGCTTCGGCACGGGCACGTCCTGGCAGTTCGTCGTGGCCGACTACGTCACCACGACCGACGGCACGGGGCTCGTCCACCAGGCCCCGGCCTACGGCGAGGACGACCAGAACGTCTGCGCGCGCTACGACATCCCCGTGGTGCTCTCCCTCGACGAGTCCGGCGTCTTCCACCGCACCTTCGCCGACGAGCGGCTCGCCCCGGGCGCGCCGCTGGCCGGGATCGCCGGGCGCAACGTCTTCGACAAGGACGTGGCCCGCACGGTGATCCGCGACCTCAGGGCCCAGGGCCGGCTGGTGCGCCAGGCCACCTACGAGCACCCCTACCCGCACTGCTGGCGCTGCCGGAACCCGCTGATCTACCGGGCCGTGTCCTCCTGGTTCGTGGAGGTCACCCGCATCAAGGACCGGATGGTCGAGCTCAACCAGCAGATCAACTGGATCCCGGACAACGTCAAGGACGGCCAGTTCGGCAAGTGGCTGGAGAACGCCCGCGACTGGTCGATCTCCCGCAACCGGTACTGGGGCTCGCCCATCCCGGTCTGGGAGTCCGACGACCCCGAGCACCCGCGCCGCGACGTCTACGGCTCCCTGGCCGAGATGGAGGCCGACTTCGGCCGGGTGCCCCGCAACGACCGCGGCGAGGTGGACCTGCACCGGCCGTGGATCGACGAGCTGACCCGGCCCAATCCGGACGACCCCACGGGCCGCTCCACGATGCGCCGCGTGCCCGAGGTCCTGGACGTCTGGTTCGACTCCGGCTCCATGCCCTACGCCCAGGTGCACTACCCGATGGAGAACCGGGAGTGGTTCGAGACCCACAACCCCGGCGACTTCATCGTGGAGTACATCGGCCAGACCCGCGGCTGGTTCTACACCCTGCACATCCTGGCCACGGCGCTGTTCGACCGGCCCGCGTTCCGCAACGTCATCAGCCACGGCATCGTGCTGGGCTCCGACGGGCAGAAGATGTCCAAGTCCCTGCGCAACTACCCGGACGTCAACGAGGTCCTGGACCGGGACGGCGCCGACGCCATGCGCTGGTTCCTGATGTCCAGCCCGATCCTGCGCGGCGGGAACCTGGTGGTCACGGAGCAGGGCATCCGCGACGGCGTGCGGCAGATGATGCTGCCGCTGTGGAACGTCTACCACTTCTTCGGCCTCTACACGAACGCCGCGAACGGCGGCGCCGGGTACGAGGCGCGCACCCGCCACGAGTCCGGCAACGTCATGGACCGCTTCGTGCTCGCGGCCACCGGCCGGCTCGTCACCGACGTCAAGGACGCCTTCGACCGCTACGACGTCTCCGGTGCCGCCGAGCACCTGCGCGCCTACATGGACACCCTCACCAACTGGTACGTGCGCCGCTCCCGGGACCGCTTCTTCGACGAGGACACCGTCGCCTTCGACGTCCTGTACACCTGCCTGGAGACCGTCTGCCGCGTGGCCGCCCCGCTGCTGCCCCTGGTCACGGAGGAGATCTGGCGCGGGCTCACGGCCGGGCGCTCCGTGCACCTGACCGACTGGCCGGACGCGTCGCTGTTCCCGGCGGAGACCGCCCTGGTGCAGCGGATGGAGACCACCCGCGGCATCTGCTCGGCCGGCTCCGCCCTGCGCAAGGCCCACAGGCTGCGCGTGCGCCAGCCGCTGGCCGGGATGACCGTCGTCGTCCCCGGCGGCGACGCGCTCGCGGGCACCTTCGAGCACATCGTCGCCGACGAGCTCAACCTGAAGTCGGTGACCCTGCTCGACGCGGCGGAGGCCTCCGCGGAGCAGTTCGGCATCTCCCAGCAGCTGAAGGTCAACGCCCGCGCGGCGGGCCCGCGCCTGGGCAAGGGCGTGCAGACGGTGATCCGCGCGACCAAGGCCGGGGACTGGTCCACCGCCGAGGACGGCACCGTGACCGCCGGCGGGGTCGTGCTGCACGAGGGCGAGTACGAGCTGGAGACGGTCGTGGCCGCGGACGCCGCGGCCGGCTCCCGCGCCGTGACCGTGCTGCCCGGCGGCGGCTTCCTGGTCCTGGACACCGAGCTCACCCCCGAGCTCGAGGCCGAGGGCACCGCCCGGGACATGGTGCGGGCCATCCAGCAGGCCCGCAAGGACGCCGACCTGCGGGTCTCCGACCGGATCCGCGCCGTGGTCACCGCCGACGAGCGCACGGTCGCCGCCCTGGAGGCCCACCGGGGCCTCGTGGCCGGCGAGACGCTGGCCGCCGAGCTCGAGCTGCGGGTGGGCGAGCCCTCCGTGGACGTCGCCGTGCTCGGCGCGTCCAGCCCGGCCACCACCGGCGCCGGGACGGTGCAGGCATGAGCGCCCCGTTCGCGGAGGCCGGGGACGCGTCGACCGTCGAGGAGGTCTACGCCCGGCTGCTGGAGCGCGCCCCCGAGAACCGGATGGCCCCGCGCCTGGACGCCGTGCGCCGGGCCATGGAGGTGCTCGGCGAGCCCCAGCGCGCCGCCCCGGTCATCCACCTGACCGGCACCAACGGCAAGACCTCGACCGCCCGGATGATCGAGGCCCTGCTGCTGGCCCACGACCTGCGCGTGGGCCGCTACACGAGCCCGCACCTGGCCCGGGTCACCGAGCGGATCAGCGTGGACGGGGAGCCCGTCGACGACGGGACGTTCGTGCGGGTCTACGGCGAGATCGCCCCGTACCTGGGGTTCGTCGACGCCGAGCTGGCCGAGCGCGGCGAGCCCCGGCTCAGCTACTTCGAGACGGTCACCGCGCTCGCGTTCGCCGTGTTCGCCGACGCGCCGGTCGACGTGGTGGTGCTCGAGGTCGGCATCGGCGGCTCCTGGGACGCCACGAACGTGGCCGACGCCGTGGTCTCCGTGGTCACCCCGATCGACCTGGACCACACCGACATGCTCGGCGACACGGTGGCGGAGATCGCCGCGGAGAAGGCCGGGATCCTCAAGCCCCACGGGTTCCTGGTCTCCGCCCCGCAGGTCCCCGAGGCCGCCGAGGTGCTCCTGGCCCGGGCCCGCGAGCTGGGGGTCCCGTTCCGCTTCGGCGGCGTCGAGTTCGGCGTGGAGTCCCGCGCCACGGCCGTCGGCGGGCAGGTGCTCTCCCTGCAGGGCCTGGCCGGGCGCTACCCCGAGGTGCTGCTGCCGCTGTTCGGCGTCCACCAGGCGGAGAACGCGGCGACCGCGGTGGCGGCCGTGGAGGCGTTCCTGGGCGGCGGCGACAAGGAGCTCAACCCCGAGCTGGTGCGCGCCGGTCTGGGCGCCGTGGAGTCCCCGGGGCGCCTCGAGCTGGCCCGAAAGGCCCCGCCGGTGCTCCTCGACGCGGCGCACAACCCGCACGGGCTCACCGCCGCGGCCGCCGCCCTCAAGGAGGCCTTCACCTTCGGCAAGCTCAACCTGGTGGTGGGCGTGCTGCACGAGAAGGACGCCGAGACGATGCTGCGGGTGCTGCTGGACGAGTACGAGGAGTTCCACACGGAGTTCTGGTTCACCCGCTCCTCCTCGCCGCGGGCCGTCGACCCGCAGGAGCTCGCGGAGCTGGCCGTGGACCTCGGCTTCCCGGAGGACGTGGTGCACGCCGTGGGCACGCTCGACGACGCCGTGGCCGAGGCGGTCCAGGACGCGGCCGGCCGCCCGGAGTTCGACGGCGCGGTGCTCGTCACCGGCTCGATCACGGTGGTCGGCGAGGCCCGGACCCTGCTGGGCCTGTGACCGCGCACCGCGCCCCGCACCCGGCGGCCCCGCCGCCGGCCCATCCGCAGGCCCTTCCACCGGCCCATCCGCAGGAGAGGAACCGTTCCCCGTGGCACGCATGACCAAGGCCCAGCGCGAGTGGCGTCCCGGGCAGCCCCGCCCCCGCCGCTCGATCCGCACGATGTTCGCCTCCTCCGTGCTGGTCATGGAGGCGTTCATCGCCTTCTTCGCCGCCCTGACCGCCTACGGGATCCTCGGCCGGGACACGGGGGACAGCACGCGCACGGCGATCTTCGCGGGCGGCTGCGTCCTCGCCGTCGTCCTGCTGCTGGCCCCCGCCGTGCTGGGCCGCCCCTGGGGGTACACCCTGGGCTGGGTCCTGCAGGTCGTGCTCATCGCCACGGGCTTCGTGCTCCCCGCCATGTTCGTGGTGGGCGTGCTGTCCGCCCTGGCGTGGTGGTACGCGGTGCGCACCGGGGCGCGGCTGGACCGGGAGAACGCCGCCCGCGACGCGGCCCAGGCGCAGTGGGAGCGCGAGCACCCGGACGGATAGGCTGGGCACCGACATCCCAGACCCGTCCTCCGGAAGGATCCTCATGACCACGGAACGCACCCTCGTCCTCGTCAAGCCCGACGGGGTGGCCCGCGGCCTCACCGGCCAGGTCCTCGCCCGGATCGAGGCCAAGGGCTACCGGCTGGCCGACCTGCGGCTGCTGCACGCGGAGCGCGCCGTGCTCGAGGAGCACTACGCGGAGCACCGGGGCAAGCCCTTCTTCGAGCCGCTGGTGGAGTTCATGCTCAGCGGGCCCGTGGTCGCCGCCGTCGTCGAGGGCGACCGGGTGATCGAGGGCTTCCGCTCGCTGGCCGGGACCACCGAGCCGACCACCGCCGCGCCGGGCACCATCCGCGGCGACCTCGGTCGGGACTGGGGCCTGAAGGTCCAGCAGAACATCGTGCACGGCTCGGACTCCCCGGAGTCCGCCGAGCGCGAGATCGGCATCTGGTTCGCCTGAGCGCCGGGTGCGACGACGGCGGCCCGCCTCCCAGCAGGGAGGCGGGC